>NZ_JAOWHD010000041.1:0-60796 GCF_030332785.1 Citrobacter sp. Cpo069 | reverse complement strand
GGTTCCGGAAAGCTTTCAGCTTTGGGCCAGTTATTAAAACCCCTTTTGATTTGTTAAAACACCTTGCGGTCTGGCAACTGCAAGGGTTAAACAAGAAATCAAAAGGGGGTCCCAATGGGGGACGAAAAGAGCTTAGCGCACACCCGATGGAACTGTAAATATCACATAGTTTTTGCGCCCAAATACCGAAGACAAGCATTCTACGGGGAGAAACGTAGGGCGATAGGCAGCATCTTAAGAAAGCTGTGTGAGTGGAAAAACGTGCGGATCCTGGAAGCGGAATGCTGTGCAGATCATATCCATATGCTTGTGGAAATCCCGCCCAAAATGAGCGTATCCGGTTTTATGGGTTATCTGAAAGGTAAAAGCAGTCTGATGTTGTATGAGCAGTTTGGTGATATGAAGTTTAAATACAGGAACAGGGAGTTCTGGTGTCGTGGGTATTACGTAGATACGGTGGGTAAGAACACAGCAAGGATACAGGAATACATAAAGCACCAGCTTGCAGAGGATAAAATGGGCGAGCAGTTATCGATCCCTTATCCGGGTAGCCCGTTTACGGGCCGTAAGTAACGAAGTCTGATGCAAATGTCAGATCGTATGCGCCTGTTAGGGCGCGGCTGGTAACAGAGCCTTATAGGCGCATCAGAAAAACCTCCGGCTATGCCGGAGGATATTTATTTAGCTTATTGGTGGGTGGCGGCTTTCATCGCGCTGACAAACGCTTTCAGCTCAGCCAGCATCTGTTCCGGTGCCGCAACATTTTTCTCAATGATTTTCACAATTGCCGAGCCGGAAATTGCACCGGCAGCACCGGCTTCAATAGCACCAGCGACCTGTTCAGGCGCAGAAATACCAAAGCCCTGTAAAGAAGGTGGCGCACCATATTGTTTCAGCTTTTCAACCAGATGATGCAGCGGTAATGCCGCACGATTTTCGGCACCGGTCACGCCTGCACGTGAAAGCAGATAAGTGTAGCCACGACCATAAGAGGCAATCTGGCGTAGCAGTTCTTCATCAGCGTTCGGCGGGCAGATGAAAATTGGTGCAATATTGTGACGGAGCGCTGCAGTTCTGAATGGTGCAGACTCTTCAACGGGAACATCGGCCACTAACACAGAATCCACACCCACTTTTTCGCACTGGGCGTAAAACTCGTCAATGCCCTTGCTGAAGACCAGGTTGGCATACATCAGCAACCCAATGGGAATCGTCGGATGCTTCTGGCGAATCAGCGCCAGCATTTCAAAGCATTGCGACGGTGTAACGCCGGCGGCAAACGCACGCAGGGTGGCTTCCTGAATAGTTGGGCCATCTGCCAGCGGATCGGAGAACGGAATGCCGAGCTCAAGCGCGTCGGCACCGGCTTCAATCAGCGTATCAATGATTTTCAGTGACTGTTCAACAGACGGATCGCCCAGGGTTACGAAGGGGACAAAAGCGCCTTCTTTGCGGTCCTTCAACTGTGCAAACAGGTTTTCGTAACGTTCCATCAGATTTCCCCTCGCGCTTTCAAAATATCGTGTACGGTGAAAATGTCTTTGTCGCCGCGACCGGAGAGATTAACCACCAGCAACTGCTCTTTTTCTGGATTCTCACGCATCATTTTCAACGCGTGCGCCAGGGCATGGGAGGACTCCAGTGCCGGGATAATTCCCTCGTGCAGACACAGCGTTTTGAAGGCTTCCAGTGCTTCATCATCGGTGATTGAAACATAATCGGCGCGACCAATGCTGTTCAGGTATGCATGCTGTGGCCCGACCGATGGGAAGTCCAGCCCTGCAGAAATAGAGTAAGACTCTTCAATCTGTCCTTCTTCAGTCTGCATCATTGGGGACTTCATGCCGAAGTATATCCCGACACGACCATGCTTCAACGGCGCGCCGTGTTCTCCAGACTCAATCCCGTGACCGCCTGGCTCTACGCCAATCAGACCTACGCTGGTTTCATTAATAAAATCGGCGAACATCCCGATGGCGTTAGAACCGCCGCCCACGCAGGCGATAACGGCGTCCGGCAGACGGCCTTCTTTTTCCAGAATCTGCGCCTTGGTTTCTTCACCGATCATGCGCTGGAACTCACGCACAATGGTCGGGAAGGGGTGCGGACCAGCCGCCGTACCGAGCATGTAGTGCGCGGTATCGTAGCTGCCAGACCAGTCGCGAAGCGCTTCGTTACAGGCATCTTTCAGCGTTGCGGAACCGCTGTGAACGGGGATAACTTCAGCGCCCATCAAACGCATACGGAAAACGTTAGGCGACTGACGTTCAACATCTTTCGCGCCCATATAAATACGGCATTTCAACCCCAGCAGCGCGCTGGCGAGAGCAGATGCAACACCGTGCTGACCCGCGCCTGTTTCGGCGATGATTTCCGTTTTACCCATGCGCTTCGCCAGTAACGCCTGACCCAGCACCTGGTTGGTTTTGTGCGCGCCGCCGTGCAGTAAGTCTTCACGCTTGAGATACAGCGTCGTGTTGGTGCCTTGAGTAATGTTCTGGCACTTGGTCAGTGCGGTTGGGCGACCCGCATAGTTTTTCAGCAGATCTGTAAACTGCGCCTGAAATTCAGGATCCTTTTGTGCGCTGACAAAAGCTTCTTCCAGCTGGCGCAGGGCAGGCATCAGAATCTGTGGCACATACATACCGCCAAATTCACCAAAGTACGGATTGAGTAATGTTGTCATGTCCTTTTCCTTAATATGCGCGCAGCGTCTGAAAGACCGAAGCCAGAAGACGTGCATCTTTGATGCCCGGCTGTGACTCTACGCCAGAATTGAAATCGAGACCGGCACAGCCGGTTTTTGCCGCGTCAACGCAGTTATCTGCGCCGAGTCCGCCAGCCAGTAAAACGTTATCCAGCGATTGTCCGCCTAAAAGTGACCAGTCGAAGCGTTGACCGCTGCCGCCCTGGCCGTTGTCGAAGACGTATTTATCGACATGCTGATAATCACGGGCTGGCAACGTCTCGCTGACGCTGAGTGCCTTCCAGATTTGCACCTGTGCGGGCAGTAAGTCGCGCAGGGCGTCAACATAGGACTGGTCTTCGTTACCGTGCAGTTGCACGGCAGTTAGTCCCAGCTCCGCCGCTGTTGCGCTCACGTCGGTAATATCTGAGTTGCGAAACACCCCGACGTATTGCAGCGGCGCGCCGGTCATGACCTCTCGCGCTTGTTCAACGTTGACCGCGCGCGGTGATGTGGGGACAAAAATCAAGCCGCCGTAAATGGCACCCGCTTCGTATGCCGCATTTGCATCCTGAGCCCGGGTTAAACCGCAGACTTTATTCTCGCCGAGCAGTACGCGACGCACGGCGACGTGCAGATCAGCATGCGACATCAGCGCGGAGCCAATCAGAAAACCGTTGGCGAAGTGGCTGAGCTCGCGCACCTGACCGTAAGTATTGATGCCGGACTCACTGATGACGGTCACACCGTGCCCTAGTCGCGGCGCCAGTTGACGGGTGCGATTCAGATCAATCGACAGATCGCGTAAGTCACGGTTGTTGATACCAACGACTTTGGCGCCCAGTGCGATAGCACGCTCCAGCTCTTCTTCGTTACTGACTTCGGTCAGTACGCCCATTTTCAGGCTGTGGGCGACGGCGGCGAGTTGACGATATTGCTCATCATCGAGCACCGACAGCATCAGCAAACAGGCGTCCGCCTGGTAGAAACGCGCCAGGTAAATCTGGTAAGGATCGATAATAAAGTCCTTACACAGAATCGGCTGCGGTGCGATGCGGCTGACAATAGGCAGGAAATCAAAGCTCCCCTGGAAATACTTCTCATCGGTCAGTACGGAGATCGCGGAAGCATAATGTTTATAGATGCTCGCAATCTGTGCCGGGTCGAAGTCATCACGGATCACGCCTTTTGATGGAGATGCTTTTTTGCATTCCAGAATAAAGGCGGTGCGTGCACCTTGCAGCGCATCGTAGAAATCACGTGAGCCAGGCTGAACATCATTTTGAAAGCTGGCCAGCGGTTGTTGCTGTTTGCGGGCTTCTACCCAAATCGCCTTGTCTGCGACAATTTTCGCTAAAACGGTTTGCATCATTTACCCTCTTGCTGCCAGTGCAGTGACGCGGTCATAGGCCGCACCGCTACGCAGTACATTAATCACGGTTTGCGCATTGGCTTTTAAATCTTCTTCACCGTGCAGGCGCATTAACATGGCGACATTCGCGGCAACAGCAGCTTCATGAGCGGCTTCACCTTTACCTTGTAACAAGCGACTAAGAATGTCACGGTTTTCTTCCGGCGTGCCGCCAGCCAGCTGTTCCTGGTGGTAAGGCGTCAAACCAAAGTCTTCTGCCGTCAGTTGATAACTCTTGATTTCCCCATCGTGCAGCTCTGCCACAATGGTCGGCGCATGCAGCGAAACTTCGTCCATGCCACCACTGTGCACCACGGCTGCTCGTTGATATCCCAGCACGCGCAGCGTTTCAGCAATCGGTAGCACCAGTTCCGGGCTGTAAACGCCGATCAGCGCCAGCGGCGGATGCGCCGGGTTAATCAACGGGCCGAGCACGTTAAACAGCGTGCGGGTTTTCAGCTGCTGGCGTACCGGCATGGCATGGCGAAAACCGGTGTGATATTTCGGCGCAAACAGGAAGCACACCCCGAGGTCGTCTAGCGCCTGACGGGATTTATCAGCGTTCATATCCAGATTGATGCCAAATGCCGCTAACAGATCCGAAGAGCCAGACTTGCTGGAGACACTGCGGTTGCCGTGTTTGGCAACTTTCAGTCCGCAAGCCGCCGCAACAAAGGCGCTGGCGGTAGAAATATTGATGCTGTTGCTGCCGTCGCCGCCGGTACCGACAATATCGGCAAACAGATAATCAGGGCGCGGGAACGGGGCGGCGTTTTCCAGCAGCGCGGTTGCCGCACCGGCAATTTCATTCGGGTGTTCGCCACGAATTTTCATGCTCACCAGCGCTGCAGCCAGTTGTTCCGGCTTCAGTTCACCGCGAACGACTGCGGAAAACAGCTGGTGACTTTCCTGCTGGGACAGCGTCAGGGCCTGATACAGTTTCTCCAGAATGGGTTGCAGCGTATTGGTTTGTTCAAGCTTCTGTTGCGCCCAGGCCAGCGTTTGTTCCAGCAAACGCGCGCCCTGGGTGGTCAGAATTGATTCCGGATGGAACTGGAAGCCGCAGACGCGATCGGTATCGTGACGCACCGCCATCACCATGCCGTTAAAGTGGGCGTTAATGGTCAACCCAGCAGGTACGTTGCTGCCAACCAGTGAATGATAGCGTGCCACCGGCAGCGGATTCGCCAGACCAGCAAACATCGCCTGACCGTCGTGTTCAATGCTGGACGCTTTGCCGTGCAGGATCTCTCCGGCCTGGCCCACATATCCACCATAGGCTTCAACAATGGCCTGGTGTCCCAGACAAATACCGATGATTGGCAGCTTGCCGCGCAAACGGGTTAACAGCTCCGGCATGCAACCCGCTTCGCTTGGCGCGCCTGGTCCTGGAGAAAGCATCAGCACCGGATTTTTCATGGTTGCTAAGCGGTCAATCAACGTCTGGGCCGGAATATGGTTGCGGTAAATCACCACGTTGTGACCATTAGTACGCAGCTGATCCGCCAGGTTATAGGTAAAAGAATCGATGTTATCAAGCAGCAGAATGTCAGCCATTAGAAGGTCTCCTGTGCGTGGTGCGCGGTAGCGATAGCACGCAGAACCGCGCGCGCTTTATTACGGGTTTCATCGGCTTCAGACTGCGGTACAGAATCCAGAACAATCCCGGCACCGGCTTGTACGGTGGCAATACCGTCTTCCACGAGGGCGGAGCGAATGACAATACAGGTATCTAGATCGCCATGCGCCGTGAAGTAACCTACCGCACCGCCGTAACTGCCACGGCGACGACCCTCTGCCTCGGCGATAAGCTGCATGGCGCGAACTTTTGGCGCTCCGCTTAACGTGCCCATATTCATACAGGCGCGGTAAGCGTGCAGCACATCCAGATCGCTACGTAGTTCGCCGACCACGCGCGAAACCAGGTGCATAACGAAGGAGTAACGATCGACCTTGGTGAGGTCAGCAACATAGCGGCTGCCAGGCGTACAGATGCGCGCCAGGTCGTTACGCGCAAGGTCAACCAGCATCAGGTGCTCAGAAAGCTCTTTATGGTCGGTACGCATCTCCAGCTCGATACGGCTGTCGAGATCGCGATCAAGCGAACCGTCCGCACGACGACCGCGCGGGCGAGTACCAGCAATCGGGTAGATCTCAATCTGGCGGCTGGTGGCATCGTATTTCAGCGAGCTTTCCGGGGAGGCGCCAAACAGCGTGAAATCGTTGTCCTGCATGAAAAACATGTATGGGCTGGGGTTACTTTTCTTCAGCACATAGTAGGCCGCCAGCGGAGATGGGCAGGGCAGCGAGAAACGGCGGGATGGCACCACCTGGAAAATTTCGCCCGCGCGAATCGCTTTTTGCATGCCACGAACTACGGCGCCAAACTCTTCATCGCTCTGATTGCACTCGCAGCGCATCTGCGGGACTTCAGTGACCGGCAACGGCGGCGCAGGCTCGGTAAGCTGCTGGCTCAATTGCGCCAGACGAGCATTAAGTCGCTGTTTTTCCGCATCATTGGGGGTAAAAATACTGGCCTGAATACGGGTGCTTTTTGTCTGGTGGTCGATAACCATCAGCGTTTCTGCCAGATAGAAGCAGTAGTCAGGGCAACGGTTGCCCGCTTCAAGCTGAGGTAAATCTTCAAAACCGGCAACCAGATCGTAAGAAAACAGACCGCCGAAGAACATCGCTTCACGTTCTTGCGCTGGAACATTAACCAGCTCCTGCAATAAACGGAATGCATCAAATACGGACAGGGAGCATAAGCGGGCGTCTTCATCGAGCAGAGGGCTGACGGCAGGGAATCGCAGATGACGACCATTCGGCTGTTGTTCGTTCTCAACGCCAGCGGGCAGGGCAACATCCAGCAGCGACAGCAGCGATGCGCCGTTTGCGGACAATGCCTGAATAGTGACAGTGTCACCGAGAGCGGTAATGCGTAATGCGCTGTCGACCAGCAGCAGGCTCTTCAGATCGTCTTTGCTGTCGATATCTGCAGATTCCAGCAGCAGTGTTGCTGGACGTGCGCCACACACTTGATGAAACAGCGCCGTCGGATTCTCACGGTAGGCGGCATCGCAGGCAAGCAGTTCGAGTGTCGGTTTTTGAGTTTGCATCGTTATTCTCATTAATTTTGTTCAAAAAAAAGCCCGCTCATTTGGCGGGCCGGGTATCTGGTTGCATATTGCAGACGTAAGACACTGCCCGAAATCAGGAAGTGCGCCACCAACCGTGCAGAACAAATGTTGCTTTCATCTCAGATACCTTCTTCATGTGAACTTGCGTACTAGTTAACTAGTTCGATGGAATAAAGTCAACACCTGATTTCAGTATATTTGTCGAAACCGCTATGATGGGCGTGATACGACATTTATTGAAACGGGAGCCGCCTTGAGCGACACGAATTACGCAGTGATTTATGACCTGCACAGTCATACTACAGCCTCCGATGGGCGATTAACGCCAGAAGCCTTAGTACACCGTGCGGTAGAGATGCGAGTCGGTACACTGGCGATCACCGATCATGACACCACGGCCGGCATTGCGGCGGCAAGAGAAGAAATTTCACGTTCAGGTTTAGCCTTAAATTTGATCCCTGGCGTCGAGATATCAACGGTCTGGGAAAACCATGAGATCCATATAGTGGGTCTGAACATTGATATCGCCCATCCCATGATGTGTGAGTTTCTGGCGCAACAAACGGAACGTCGTCAGCAGCGTGCACGCCTGATTGCCGAACGACTCGACAAAGCGCATATCCCCGGCGCTTGGGAAGGGGCGTTACGCCTGGCCGATGGCGGGGCGGTTACGCGGGGCCATTTTGCGCGTTTCCTGATGGAATGTGGAAAAGCCACAACCATGGCGGATGTCTTTAAAAAATATCTTGCCCGTGGGAAAACCGGTTACGTTCCGCCACAGTGGTGTACAATAGAACAAGCTATTGATGTCATTCATCATTCTGGCGGTAAGGCTGTTCTGGCTCATCCTGGGCGGTACGATCTTAGCGCTAAGTGGCTGAAAAGACTGGTTGCACATTTTGCTGAACATCGCGGCGACGCGATGGAAGTAGCACAGTGCCAGCAGTCTCCCAATGAACGCACCCATCTGGCGACGCTTGCGCGTTCGCATCAACTGTGGGCATCGCAAGGGTCTGATTTTCATCTACCCTGCCCATGGATTGAGTTGGGCCGTAAACTTTGGTTGCCCGCAGGCGTAGAAGGCGTCTGGCAACTTTGGGAGCAGCCCGCGATCACAGAGAGGAAAGTATGAGTCAGTTTTTTTATATTCATCCCGAAAACCCGCAGCAGCGACTGATCAATCAGGCCGTTGAAATCGTGCGTAAAGGTGGGGTGATCGTCTATCCAACCGATTCCGGCTATGCGTTGGGCTGCAAAATTGAAGATAAAGGCGCCATGGAGCGCATTTGCCGCATCCGTCATCTGCCGGACGGGCACAACTTTACGCTGATGTGTCGTGACCTGTCCGAACTGTCGACCTATTCTTTTGTCGACAACGTGGCATTCCGTTTAATTAAAAACAACACGCCGGGTAACTACACCTTCATCCTGAAAGGGACGAAAGAAGTTCCGCGCCGTTTGTTGCAGGAAAAACGTAAGACCATCGGCCTGCGTGTGCCATCGAATCCGATTGCGCTGGCGCTGCTGGAAGCACTGGGCGAGCCGATGCTCTCTACATCGCTGATGCTGCCGGGCAGTGAATTTACTGAGTCAGACCCGGAAGAGATTAAAGACCGTCTGGAAAAACTGGTGGATTTGATTATCCACGGTGGCTATCTCGGTCAGCAGCCGACCACGGTCATCGATTTAACCGACGATTCCCCGGTGGTGTTGCGTGAAGGCGTCGGCGACGTTAAACCTTTCTTATAAGGGCGCGAACCGCTATACTACGCGGCCTTAAAATGGCGCTGACTGGCGCCGTTGATTCTCCTGTTCGACGCCTGTGAAGGCGACATCTAAAGGAAGCTCTATGAGCGAAAAGTTACAAAAAGTGCTGGCGCGCGCTGGCCACGGTTCTCGCCGTGAAATCGAATCTATTATTGCCGCGGGTCGCGTGAGCGTTGATGGCAAAATTGCCACGCTCGGCGATCGCGTTGAAGTCACTCCGGGTCTGAAAATCCGTATCGACGGTCATCTGATTTCGGTTAAAGAGTCTGCAGAGCAAATCTGCCGCGTTCTGGCCTATTACAAGCCAGAAGGTGAACTGTGTACCCGCAACGACCCGGAAGGTCGTCCGACCGTGTTCGATCGTTTGCCAAAACTGCGTGATGCGCGCTGGATTGCCGTAGGGCGTCTGGACGTGAATACCTGCGGTTTACTGCTGTTTACCACCGATGGTGAACTGGCTAACCGTCTGATGCACCCAAGCCGTGAAGTCGAACGTGAATATGCGGTACGTGTGTTTGGTCAGGTTGATGATGCAAAACTGCGCGATCTGAGTCGTGGCGTACAGCTGGAAGATGGTCCGGCGGCATTTAAAACGATCAAGTTTAGCGGTGGTGAAGGGATCAACCAGTGGTATAACGTCACGCTGACCGAAGGGCGTAACCGTGAAGTCCGTCGCCTGTGGGAAGCTGTAGGTGTACAGGTAAGCCGTCTTATTCGTGTTCGTTACGGTGATATCCCGCTGCCGAAAGGCCTGCCGCGTGGTGGCTGGACAGAGCTTGACCTCGCGCAAACCAACTATCTGCGTGAACTGGTGGAACTGAAGCCGGAAACGACATCTAAAGTTGCCGTCGAGAAAGATCGTCGTCGCATGAAGGCAAATCAGATCCGTCGTGCGGTGAAGCGGCACTCACAGGTCGGTAGCAGCCGTCGTCCGGGTGGTCGTAGCAACAACGGTTAATTATGAGTGGGCCTGATAAGCAAAGCGCCATCAGGCCTTAGCGTGGAGCCGGATGCGGCGCAAGCGCCTTATCCGGCCTACTGTCAGTAATCAATCCCTATCTGGGCCTTCACGCCCGCTTCAAACGCATGCTTGACCGGGCGCAACTCGCTGACCGTATCCGCTAACTCCAGAATATCGCGATGACATCCACGGCCGGTGATAATCACCGTTTGATGGGCAGGGCGCGCGTTTAGGGCAGTGATGACCTCTTCAAGCGGCAGATAGTCGTATGCCACCATATAGGTCAGCTCGTCCAGCACCACCATATCCAGTTTATCGTCGGCCAGCATCCGCTTACCGTGTTCCCACACGGCCATACAGGCCGCGGTGTCGGACTCACGGTTTTGCGTTTCCCAGGTAAATCCTGTCGCCATAACCTGAAACTCTACGCCGTGGGGTTCAAGTAAGTTACGTTCTCCGTTTGGCCACGTACCTTTAATAAATTGTACGACGCCGACTTTTTTACCGTGGCCCACCGCGCGCGTGGCGGTACCGAATGCGGCGGTGGTTTTACCCTTACCATTTCCAGTGAATACGATGATGATCCCGCGCTCGTCCGTAGCGGCGGCAACGCGTGCGTCAACCCGATCTTTTACGCGCTGTTGACGTTGTTGATAGCGTTCTTCACTCATTGGGCAATTCCTGGTTTACGGCCCGGCTGGGCGTCAAAAGTCATACCGGTTTTACGGCGGCTGTCATCGCCCATCAGCCACAGGTAGAGCGGCATAATATCGGCGGGAGTTTTCAATTTTTGTGGATCTTCCGTGGGGAATGCGCTGGCTCGCATGCCAGTTCGTGTTCCACCAGGATTGATACAGTTTACGCGCAGATGACGGTTTTGATACTCATCAGCCAGAACCTGCATCATCCCTTCGGTAGCAAATTTTGAGGTGGCATACGCCCCCCAATTGGCGCGTCCCTGGCGGCCAACGCTGGAAGAGGTAAAGACCAGCGATCCGGCATCGGATTTGAGTAACAACGGCAGCAATGCCTGAGTCAGCATAAAAGTGGCATTCACATTTACCTGCATCACATCCTGCCAGACCTGCGGGTTTTGTTCACTCATTGGGCAAATATCGCCGAGTAATCCGGCGTTATGCAGTACGCCATCCAGACGTGGGAAATGTGCGGCAATGCGCTGTGCAAGCTGGTGACATTCTTCAGAGGTACAGGTCAGTAAATCCAGTGTAAACCACTGTGGTTGTGTTCCGTTTTCATCGGCGATAGTGCGGGCAACCTGACGCAGTTTTTCTTCGTTACGCCCAAGCAGGATAACGGTCGCGCCATAGCGTGCATAGGTCTGCGCGGCTTCGCGTCCGATACCATCGCTGGCACCGGTGACAAGAATAATGCGGCCCTGTAAAAGGTCTTGTTTAGGTTGGTAATGCACGGCTACTCCTCGGCGACGCCCTGGCCATCTCGTTCGCAATAACTTTTGGGCTTTATGCCTTAAACCCTGTTCTTTTTCAATCAGCCAAAGGCAATAACACCGCAAAATGAACGCTTTGTCATGCTTTTTACTGATTCAGCACTGGATGTATGAAGCAAGACGAGGTGACACGCCTGTTGTACACTGAGCGGAAGTCGCGTTGTTTAACCAAGGTGGGTCTCGTGGAATTGTTGTCTGAATATGGGCTGTTTTTGGCAAAAATTGTCACTGTCGTGGTGGCTATTGCAGTGGTGGTGATGCTGATCGTAAACGCGACACAACGCAAACGTCAGCGTGGGGAATTGCGGGTTATTAACCTCAGCGATCAATATAAAGAGATGAAGGAAGACCTGTCGCTGGCCTTATTGGATGGGCATCAGCAAAAATTCTGGCATAAGGCGCAGAAAAAGAAACAGAAGCTGGAGGCGAAGGCTGCCAAGGCAAAAGCAAAACTGGGTGACAGTACGTCATCAGATAAACCTCGTGTATGGGTGCTTGATTTTAAAGGCAGTATGGATGCCCATGAGGTCAGCGCATTACGCGAAGAGGTGACGGCGGTGCTGGCGGTTGTTAAACCTCAGGATCAGGTGGTGGTTCGTCTGGAAAGCCCGGGCGGTGTGGTACATGGTTATGGCCTGGCTGCGTCCCAGTTACAACGCCTGCGCGATAAGCAGATCCCACTGACCGTCACGGTAGATAAAGTCGCTGCGAGCGGCGGATATATGATGGCCTGCGTGGCAGATAAAATTGTTTCGGCGCCGTTTGCTATCGTCGGCTCAATTGGCGTGGTGGCGCAGATCCCGAACTTTAACCGCTTCCTGAAAGGGAAAGATATTGATATCGAACTGCACACCGCCGGACAGTACAAGCGTACGCTGACGCTGCTTGGCGAGAACACGGAAGAAGGGCGGCAGAAATTCCGTGAAGATCTGAATGAAACACATCATTTGTTTAAAGATTTTGTCCATCGTATGCGCCCGACTCTGGACATTGAGCAGGTTGCCACGGGTGAACACTGGTTTGGTCAACAGGCGCTGGCAAATGGGCTGGTGGATGAGATCAACACCAGCGATGAGGTGATCCTCGGGCTGATGGAAGGTCGTGAAGTGTTGAACGTTCGCTATCTGCAGCGTAAAAAGCTGATGGATCGTTTTACCGGTAGTGCGGCGGAGAGCGCCGATCGTTTGCTGATGCGCTGGTGGCCGCGGGGGCAGAAGCCACTGATGTAAAATTGTCATTGCCGGATAGCGATGCTCACATATCCTATCCGGCCTACAAATAAGCATCAATGTAGGCTGGATAAGGTGTTGCCGCCATCCGGCAAATTATTTCTCGAGTTAATCGATCAAGTGATACTTTTCAGAAAGTACGTGCGCCAGGTGTTTAAACATATTAAACACAGCCGTACTTTTGGGCGTTGGTAGCCCTTGCTCGTCTAAAAAGTAATCTCCGCTGAAAACCAGCACGCCGTTTCGCTGCGTAACGCCGGTGGCGACAATCCCCGCCAGCGTGTCCTCATGCTCACGAATGATTTTGTTGGCTTCAATCAGCAGTGTTTCGCGATCGATGGGTTGAGTGTCTTTATGCATGATTTACTCCTTAAACAAGGACATTAGTCTACGCTGAGCCCGCCTTATGGGCAAATATTCCCTGACATAAATGAAGGTTTTACGACAGTGTTACAACTGGCGAGATTTGTTTTTGCATGCTAATAAAGTTGCGTAACGCATTTTATCAGGTACAGTGTGACGCTTTCGTCAATCTGGCAACAGATTTGCTTGACATTCGACCAATACTTCGTCGTGCTAGAGCGTTTGTGAGAAAAAAAGCCTGTTAACTCAGTTACATGAGAGTTACATTACAAGCGCGAAACAGTTTAAGGGGTTGATATCCGCCGACGCAGAGACCATATCGATGTCTCGTCGCCAGTGGAAGGTGAATCAACGTGCGACGCATTCTGGAAGAATCAAATTAGGTAAAGGTGAATATGGGTAAAGCTCTTGTCATCGTTGAGTCCCCGGCAAAAGCCAAAACGATCAACAAGTATCTGGGTAATGACTACGTGGTGAAATCCAGCGTCGGTCATATCCGTGATTTGCCGACCAGTGGCTCAGCAACTAAAAAGAGCGCCGACTCAACCTCCACCAAAACGGCTAAAAAGCCCAAAAAGGATGAACGTGGCGCTCTCGTCAACCGTATGGGTGTTGACCCGTGGCACAACTGGGATGCGCGCTATGAAGTGCTGCCTGGTAAAGAGAAAGTTGTTTCTGAACTGAAGCAACTGGCTGAAAAAGCCGACCACATCTATCTCGCAACCGACCTTGACCGCGAAGGGGAAGCCATTGCATGGCACCTGCGGGAAGTCATCGGTGGCGACGACACCCGCTACAGCCGCGTGGTGTTTAACGAAATTACCAAAAATGCTATTCGCCAGGCGTTTGAAAAACCGGGCGAGTTGAACATCGATCGTGTTAATGCGCAACAGGCGCGCCGCTTTATGGACCGTGTTGTGGGCTATATGGTGTCGCCACTGCTGTGGAAAAAAATTGCGCGTGGTCTGTCTGCCGGTCGCGTACAGTCTGTGGCTGTGCGTCTGGTGGTTGAGCGTGAACGCGAAATCAAAGCATTTGTTCCAGAAGAGTTCTGGGAAATTGATGCTAATACGACCACGCCGGGCGGTGACGCGTTGCCGCTTGAGGTGACGCATCAAAATGATAAACCGTTCCGTCCTGTAAATCGGGAACAAACGCTTGCCGCGGTTAGCCTGTTGGAAAAAGCGCGCTATAGCGTCCTGGAACGTGAAGATAAACCGACCAGCAGCAAGCCGAGCGCACCGTTCATTACCTCCACGCTACAGCAGGCTGCGAGTACGCGTCTGGGCTTTGGTGTGAAGAAAACCATGATGATGGCGCAGCGCTTGTATGAAGCGGGTTACATCACTTACATGCGTACTGACTCAACCAATCTGAGCCAGGATGCTGTCACCATGGTTCGCGATTACATCAGTGATAATTTTGGCAAAAAATATTTGCCGGAGAGCGCGAACCAGTACGCCAGCAAAGAGAACTCGCAGGAAGCACACGAAGCTATCCGTCCTTCCGATGTCGCCGTACTGGCGGAGTCGCTGAAAGATATGGAAGCCGATGCGCAAAAACTGTATCAGCTGATCTGGCGCCAGTTTGTTGCTTGTCAGATGACGCCAGCGAAATATGACTCTACCACCCTGACCGTGGGTGCGGGTGATTTCCGTCTGAAAGCGCGTGGTCGTATTCTGCGCTTCGATGGTTGGACCAAAGTGATGCCAGCGCTGCGTAAGGGCGATGAAGATCGCATCTTACCGGCGGTGGATAAAGGCGATACCTTGACGCTTATCGAGCTGACACCTGCGCAGCATTTCACCAAGCCGCCTGCGCGCTTCAGTGAAGCTTCGCTGGTTAAAGAGCTTGAAAAGCGTGGCATTGGTCGTCCATCCACCTATGCGTCGATCATCTCTACGATTCAGGATCGCGGTTATGTTCGCGTTGAAAACCGTCGCTTCTACGCTGAAAAAATGGGTGAAATCGTCACCGATCGTCTGGAAGAAAACTTCCGCGAACTGATGAACTACGATTTTACCGCGCAGATGGAAGACAGCCTCGACCAGGTGGCGAATCACGAAGCCGAATGGAAGGGCGTACTCGACAACTTCTTCACTGATTTTACTCAGCAGTTAGATAAAGCCGAGAAAGATCCTGAAGAAGGCGGTATGCGTCCGAACCAGATGGTGCTGACCAGCATTGATTGCCCGACCTGCGGACGCAAGATGGGTATTCGTACCGCCAGTACCGGCGTTTTCCTTGGTTGCTCCGGCTACGCACTTTCCCCGAAAGAGCGTTGCAAAACCACCATTAACCTGGTGCCGGAAAACGAAGTATTGAACGTGCTGGAAGGCGATGACGCGGAAACGAACGCATTGCGCGCCAAACGCCGCTGCCAGAAGTGCGGTACAGCAATGGACAGTTATCTCATCGATCCTAAGCGTAAATTGCATGTGTGTGGTAATAACCCAACCTGCGACGGCTACGAGATCGAAGAGGGTGAATTCCGTATCAAGGGTTATGACGGTCCTATCGTAGAGTGCGAAAAATGTGGTTCTGAAATGCACCTGAAAATGGGACGTTTCGGCAAGTACATGGCGTGTACTAACGACGAGTGTAAAAACACCCGTAAGATCCTGCGTAACGGTGAAGTTGCTCCGCCGAAAGAAGATCCGGTTCCGCTGCCGGAACTGCCGTGTGAAAAATCTGACGCGTATTTCGTGTTACGTGATGGTGCTGCAGGTATCTTCCTGGCGGCCAATACGTTCCCGAAATCACGTGAGACTCGTGCGCCGTTGGTGGAAGAGTTGTACCGCTTCCGCGATCGCCTGCCGGAAAAACTGCGTTATCTGGCAGATGCGCCGCAAACTGACCCGGATGGTAACAAGTCTATGGTTCGTTTCAGCCGTAAAACCAAGCAGCAATACGTTGCCGCTGAGAAAGACGGTAAGGCGACTGGCTGGTCCGCGTTCTTCGTTGACGGTAAATGGGTAGAAGGGAAGAAATAACAGCGTTTCGGCTGAATTTCTCCTCAAAGGGTCGCGTAAACGGCCCTTTTTGTTTCTGGCATATTATTTTTTGTCATACCTATACAGCGTTCATATAAATGATATAGTGGTTATAGTTAACAGACTTTTTATTATTAAATCGTATTAGCAGCGCCCACGAGCCTGCACTGAAACGATGATTTGATGGCGCGAATCGGGATGGCATAACATGAAATTACAGCAGCTTCGCTACATTGTTGAGGTGGTGAACCACAACCTTAATGTCTCCTCAACGGCGGAAGGGCTTTATACCTCTCAGCCCGGTATCAGTAAGCAAGTTCGTATGCTGGAAGATGAACTTGGCATCCAGATTTTCGCCCGTAGTGGTAAGCATCTGACCCAGGTTACGCCAGCGGGGCAGGAAGTCATCCGTATTGCGCGCGAAGTACTGTCTAAGGTAGATGCTATTAAGTCCGTTGCTGGCGAACATACCTGGCCGGATAAAGGCTCGCTGTATATCGCCACCACGCACACCCAGGCACGTTACGCTTTGCCGAACGTGATTAAGGGTTTTATTGAGCGATATCCTCGTGTTTCATTGCATATGCATCAGGGATCGCCGACGCAAATTGCCGAAGCCGTCTCGAAAGGGAATGCGGATTTTGCCATCGCGACGGAAGCCCTGCATCTGTATGACGATCTGGTGATGTTACCTTGCTACCACTGGAACCGTTCGATTGTCGTCACGCCGGATCATCCGCTGGCGGGAAAATCCTCGGTTTCTATTGAGGAACTGGCACAGTATCCACTGGTGACCTACACCTTTGGATTTACCGGGCGTTCGGAGCTGGACACCGCGTTTAACCGTGCGGGTCTGGAGCCGCGTATTGTTTTTACCGCGACCGATGCCGATGTTATTAAAACCTATGTCCGTCTGGGTCTCGGCGTGGGTGTAATTGCCAGTATGGCGGTTGATCCTGTTTCCGATCCTGACCTGGTACGTGTGGATGCGCACGATATCTTCAGCCATAGCACCACCAAAATTGGTTTTCGTCGCAGCACCTTCTTACGTAGTTACATGTATGATTTCATTCAACGTTTCGCGCCGCATCTGACGCGTGATGTGGTGGACACGGCGGTGGCGCTGCGTTCCAACGATGATATTGAAGCCATGTTTAAAGATATTAAATTGCCTGAGAAATAATAACGGTTGTTACCTCGTCGGTATCTGTAAGCATAAAGTGATACCGACGGGGGAGTCTGAATTCATTATTTCTCCTCCTATATATTAACCATATATTATTTATGGAAAAAGTTCTCTAAAGTAGTTTCAAATTAGTCAGCTTGCCAAAAATCACTCTCAAATATTCATAATTGATCAAACAATTGATTTATTTATCAGATCGAATCCGAAAATTAACTGGCTTTTTTTCGCCTTTTTTATTAGGATTCCTCCTATCTGATGATTAATTGTACCAATTGTTTGGTGCCTAAATGATAAGTGATTTCGATAGTATGAGGTTAGCGATGCCTTCAGGAAACCAGCCTGCACGCCGGGATCCCGCGATGAAACGTAAAGCCTGGTTCGCCGTGTTTCTTGGCTCTGCGATATTCTGGATTATTGTCGCACTCGTGGCCTGGAACGTGTGGGGGTAAGTATGTCCGCACCGGAGCAGCACTCTACCGTGACGCCAGCGTCTCATGACCATGAGCAAGAGAGCAAAACCGCAGCCGAGAAAGATCCAAAGATACCCGAATCCTGGAATCTTTCTCCTGAACAACGGGCGTTTATTGATCTGTTAACCGATGATGATAAACAGAAACAATAATTCGTACGTATTTTATAATAATAACGATTACCTCGTGGCCTTAAATATCGAATCGTTTATCCCATGTATTCACCATCAGCCACCTAATCAACGTATTATCGATTGCGCTATTGCCTGCTGAATATTCATCCTATTCATCTACACGGCTAGACCTTACTCCCTACCATTGACCTCACTTCGCGCTTTTGTATCGCGCGCTACTTTTATCAATTTGAGTTGTTATCAAAGCGTTACATTTTGTTTGTGTTATCTTTAATACTAACCCTGAGGAAATCAGGGGATCCAACCCTGTCATTTAAGGAGGAGCTATGTCGTCGACCCTACGAGAAGCCAGTAAGGACACATTGCAGGTTAAAGATAAAACCTACCGCTACTACAGTTTACCTCTGGCCGCTAAATCACTGGGTGATATCACCCGACTACCAAAATCGCTGAAAGTGTTACTGGAAAACCTGCTTCGTTGGCAGGATGGTAATTCCGTAACCGAAGATGATATTCATGCGCTCGCGCATTGGCTGAAGACTGCCCATGCCGATCGTGAAATTGCCTATCGACCCGCTCGTGTTCTGATGCAGGATTTTACCGGCGTGCCGGCGGTGGTCGATCTGGCCGCCATGCGCGAAACGGTGAAACGTCTGGGTGGGGATACGGCAAAAGTGAATCCGCTTTCGCCAGTGGATCTTGTCATTGACCACTCGGTAACTGTGGACCGTTTTGGTGATGATGATGCTTTCGAAGAAAACGTTCGCCTGGAAATGGAACGTAACCATGAGCGTTACGTGTTCCTGAAATGGGGACAGCAGGCATTTAGTCGCTTCAGCGTTGTACCACCAGGAACGGGGATTTGCCACCAGGTTAACCTTGAATACCTCGGCAAAGCCGTCTGGAGCGAGTTACAGGACGGTGAGTGGGTGGCTTACCCTGACACGTTGGTCGGAACCGATTCCCATACGACAATGATTAATGGTCTCGGTGTGCTGGGATGGGGCGTTGGAGGCATTGAAGCTGAAGCAGCAATGCTGGGTCAACCGGTCTCTATGCTTATCCCGGATGTTGTGGGCTTCAAACTGGTGGGCAAACTGCGGGAAGGCATCACCGCTACTGACCTGGTTTTAACCGTCACCCAGATGCTACGTAAGCACGGCGTGGTCGGTAAATTCGTTGAATTCTACGGTGATGGGCTGGACACCTTACCGCTGGCCGATCGGGCAACCATTGCGAACATGTCACCGGAATACGGTGCAACCTGCGGTTTCTTCCCGATAGATAGCATCACTCTTGAATATATGCGTCTGAGTGGGCGCAGTGAGGAGCAGGTTGAGCTGGTCAGCGCCTATGCCAAAGCGCAGGGAATGTGGCGTAATCCGGGGGATGAACCCGTATTTACCAGTTCACTGGAGCTGGATATGGGCAGTGTGGAAGCTAGTCTTGCCGGACCGAAGCGTCCGCAGGATCGGGTGGCACTGGCTGATGTCCCGAAAGCGTTTTCGGCGAGTAATGAACTCGAAGTGAATAGCTCGCTGAAAGATCGCCAGCCAGTGGATTATACAATGAACGGTCACCAGTACCAGCTGCCGGATGGTGCTGTGGTTATTGCAGCGATCACTTCCTGTACCAACACCTCTAACCCAAGCGTATTGATGGCGGCGGGGCTGCTGGCGAAAAAAGCAGTGACTCTTGGTCTGAAACCTCAGCCGTGGGTGAAAGCCTCGCTGGCTCCAGGATCGAAGGTGGTGTCTGATTATCTGGCGCAGGCTGGGTTCACGCCATACCTTGATGAGCTGGGATTTAACCTTGTAGGTTATGGCTGTACCACCTGTATCGGTAACTCGGGTCCGTTACCCGATCCTATCGAGACAGCTATCAAAAAAGGCGACCTCACCGTTGGTGCTGTGCTTTCCGGCAACCGAAACTTTGAGGGGCGTATCCATCCGCTCGTGAAGACCAACTGGTTGGCGTCTCCGCCGCTGGTGGTGGCCTATGCTCTGGCGGGGAATATGAATATCAATCTGACGAAAGATCCGTTAGGGCATGACAGAAAGGGCGATCCCGTATATCTGAAAGATATCTGGCCGACGGCTCAGGAAATTGCCCGTGCCGTGGAGCAGGTTTCTACCGCCATGTTCCATAAAGAGTATGCTGAAGTGTTTGAAGGCACGCCGGAATGGAAAGCAATCCAGGTTGATCGGGCTGATACTTATGGCTGGCAGTCTGACTCAACCTATATCCGCTTGTCGCCGTTCTTCGATGGTATGCAGGCGACGCCGGATCCGGTCCAGGACATTCATGGTGCGCGTATCCTTGCAATGCTTGGAGATTCCGTCACCACTGACCATATTTCTCCTGCAGGTAGTATTAAGCCGGACAGCCCGGCGGGGCGTTATCTGCAAAGCCACGGCGTGGAGCGTAAAGATTTTAACTCCTACGGTTCACGACGCGGGAATCATGAAGTCATGATGCGTGGTACCTTTGCCAATATTCGTATTCGCAATGAGATGGTACCCGGCGTGGAAGGTGGGATGACGCGTCATTTGCCGGGAACTGAGGTAGTGGCTATCTATGATGCGGCTATGCAATATCAACAGGAGAATATTCCCCTGGCGGTTATTGCCGGGAAAGAGTATGGCTCTGGCTCCAGTCGCGACTGGGCGGCAAAAGGCCCGCGCTTGCTGGGGGTTCGCGTGGTTATCGCTGAATCCTTTGAGCGAATTCACCGTTCTAACCTGATTGGTATGGGGATTTTGCCGCTGGAATTCCCACAGGGCGTCACGCGTAAAACGCTGGGACTAACCGGTGAGGAAACGATCGATATTACGGATCTGCAAAACATCAAACCGGGTGCAACAGTGCCGGTGAGTATGGTTCGCTCAGATGGACGTAAAGAAGTTGTTTTATGCCGCTGCCGTATCGATACCGCGACGGAGCTAACGTACTACCAAAACGATGGCATTCTGCACTACGTGATTCGTAATATGTTGAGCTAGAATGTAAAAAGCCTGCGAGAGCAGGCTTTTTTATCGGCGGTAACAATTATTACTTGCCCAGCAAATGTCCCATCTTGGCGGCTTTGGTGTCCAGGTAATGTTCATTGTTCGGGTTACGACCCACAATCAGCGGCACGCGTTCAACAATATTGATTCCAGCTTCGGTCAGAATTTCCACTTTTTTCGGGTTATTGGTCAGCAAACGAACTTCGTCCACGCCAAGCAGCTTGAACATATCCGCACACAGCGTGAAATCACGCTCATCTGCCGCAAAGCCCAACTGATGGTTAGCCTCAACGGTATCATAACCCTGGTCCTGCAACGCGTAGGCGCGGATTTTATTGAGCAGGCCGATATTGCGTCCTTCCTGACGATGATAAAGCAGGATACCGCGCCCTTCTTCAGCAATATGGGTGAGAGCCGCTTCGAGCTGGAAGCCGCAATCGCAACGCAGGCTAAACAATGCATCGCCAGTCAGACATTCGGAGTGGACACGCGCCAGGACAGGCGTTTGGCCTGTGATATCGCCAAAAACCAGTGCGACGTGATCGTGTCCGGTTGCCAGTTCTTCAAATCCCACCATCAGGAAATCACCCCAGGGGGTTGGCAGTTTGGCTTCTGCCACACGTTTAAGCTGCATGTAATTCTCCAGATTATGCTGGCACTGTCGTGCCGTCGCCTGTTGGCTTCTGTTCTATATTGCACTATTTTGCCATAAGGCAACGATGTTCACCTAATCGCGACAACGGATTCGCTTTTGGAATGGCACAAAATTGTCAATTTCCCCGGCATGCGCTTTTTTCAGTTATGATTGTGAGACTTATCGACGAAAGGAGAGGCAATGCTGTCAATTGCAAAGCGCACTGCGGTCGGGGCCGGGCTGCTACTTATTATGCCGGTTGCCGTATGGGTATCGGGCTGGAGCTGGCAGCCGGGACATAACGCTTGGTGGCTAAAATCTCTGTACTGGATAACGGAAACGGTGACGCAGCCGTGGGGCATTATCACTCACGTTGTTCTCTGTGCATGGTTTCTGTGGTGTCTGCGTTTTCGTCTGAAAGCTGCGGTAATGCTGTTTGCGATCCTGGCTGCGGCAATTTTAGTCGGTCAGGGCGTGAAGTCATGGGTTAAAGACAGGGTGCAGGAACCTCGGCCCTTTGTCGTGTGGCTGGAAAAAACGCACCATATTCCGGTTGATGAGTTCTACACTTTAAAACGTAAAGAACGTGGTCACTTAGTTAAAGAGCAATTGGCCGAACAACAGGATATTCCGACGTTTCTACGTAAGCACTGGCAAAAAGAAACAGGGTTTGCCTTTCCGTCAGGGCATACGATGTTTGCCGCCAGTTGGGCTTTACTGGCAGTAGGGCTGTTATGGCCACGCCGACGTACGCTGACGATTGTGTTTTTACTTATCTGGGCTACGGGCGTTATGGGCAGCCGCTTGCTATTAGGCATGCACTGGCCCCGTGATTTGGTCGTTGCAACGCTGATTTCATGGTTGCTGGTAACACTGGCGACATGGCTTGCGCAGCGGGTATGCGGACCATTAACGCCGCCTGTGCAGGAGGAAAAAGAAATCGCTCAGCGTGAACAAGAAAGTTAGCCATGATTGATTTTTCGAATTTTGCCCTTAAATCAGAAAGGGGAAAGCGCTTTTCCGTTTCGCACTCGTTGTGAAAATGGTAATTTAAAGGGCTCAACGCGGTAAGTTGTACACGATTTATTCGCTCAAACCACATAACGGGAAGTAATGTGAAATATTTACTCATTTTCTTACTGGTGTTGGCGATTTTTGTTATTTCGGTGACATTAGGTGCGCAAAACGATCAACAGGTTACGTTTAATTACCTGCTGGCTCAGGGTGAGTATCGTATCTCTACGCTGCTTGCTGTATTGTTTGCCGCAGGTTTCGCGATTGGTTGGTTAATTTGCGGCCTTTTCTGGCTGAAGGTTCGTGTGTCTCTTGCGCGCGCCGAACGTAAAATCAAACGACTGGAAAACCAGCTTACGCCTGCGACCGACGTTGCGGTTTCTGCCGATTCGTCGGTTGTGAAGGAATAATTATTTATGTTGGAGTTGTTGTTTCTGCTTTTGCCTGTAGCCGCTGCCTATGGGTGGTATATGGGTCGCAGAAGTGCGCAACAAACCAAGCAGGATGAAGCTAACCGTCTTTCCCGTGACTATGTCGCCGGGGTTAACTTCCTCCTGAGCAACCAACAAGACAAAGCGGTGGATCTGTTCCTCGATATGCTAAAAGAGGATACGGGCACCGTTGAGGCTCATCTCACCCTCGGAAACCTGTTTCGCTCGCGCGGTGAAGTCGACCGTGCAATCCGCATCCATCAAACGTTAATGGAAAGTGCTTCGCTAACCTACGAGCAGCGTTTGTTGGCCGTACAACAGCTGGGGCGCGACTACATGGCCGCAGGTCTGTACGACCGCGCGGAAGACATGTTTAATCAGCTTACCGATGAAACAGATTTTCGCGTCGGTGCATTACAGCAACTGCTGCAAATTTATCAGGCAACCAGCGAATGGCAGAAAGCGATTGATGTTGCAGAACGCCTGGTGAAGCTCGGTAAAGATAAACAACGTATCGAGATAGCTCACTTCTACTGCGAACTGGCCTTACAGCAGATGGGCAGCGACGATATGGATCGCGCCATGACGCTGTTGAAAAAAGGGGCTGCGGCAGACAAAAACAGTGCACGTGTTTCCATCATGATGGGCCGTGTGTACATGGTGAAAGGCGATTACGCGAAGGCCGTTGAAAGTCTGCAACGCGTGATTTCTCAGGATAAAGAACTGGTCAGCGAAACGCTGGAAATGCTGCAAAGCTGCTACCAGCATCTGGGGAAAAACGATGAGTGGGCCGAGTTTTTACGTCGGGCCGTTGAGGAGAATACTGGCGCCGCCGCAGAGCTGATGCTGGCCGATATTCTTGAAGCGCGTGAGGGGACTGATACCGCTCAGGTTTATATTACCCGCCAGCTACAACGCCATCCTACGATGCGCGTGTTCCACAAGTTGATGGATTACCATCTTAACGAAGCAGAAGAAGGGCGCGCGAAAGAGAGCCTGATGGTTCTGCGCGATATGGTCGGGGAGCAGGTGCGCAGCAAGCCTCGGTATCGTTGCCAGAAGTGCGGATTTACCGCATATACACTGTACTGGCACTGCCCATCCTGTCGCTCATGGTCAACCATTAAGCCTATTCGCGGACTTGATGGGCTGTAATTTTTAAAAAAACTTCACTTTAGTTACAACATACTAATGAACTGTAACCAATCCATCCTCAGCCACCGTTGCCAAATTCGCCTAGCAGAAATGTAATCGCGCCTGTTAATTTTCTATTGCCGCAGGTAGAATGCACGCCGTTTACCCATTTTGCGCCGCCGATGGCGCCCATCCTCAGGAAGGTCTGGTCATGACGTTTACTGCTTCATCTTCTTCTCGTGCTGTTACTGATTCTCCTGTCGTTGTCGCTCTCGATTATTCCAATCGTGATAAAGCATTAGCTTTTGTCGACAGAATTGACCCTCGTGATTGCCGTTTGAAAGTGGGCAAAGAGATGTTCACGCTTTTTGGACCTCAGTTGGTTCGCGATTTACAACAGCGTGGCTTTGACGTTTTTCTTGATTTGAAATTTCATGATATTCCCAATACTACCGCGCATGCCGTTGCGGCGGCGGCTGAGCTTGGCGTGTGGATGGTTAACGTTCATGCTTCAGGTGGGGCGCGTATGATGGCCGCCGCACGTGAAGCCCTGGTGCCTTTTGGCAAGGATGCGCCGCTGCT
This sequence comes from Citrobacter sp. Cpo069, assembly GCF_030332785.1. Lineage (NCBI taxonomy): Bacteria > Pseudomonadati > Pseudomonadota > Gammaproteobacteria > Enterobacterales > Enterobacteriaceae > Citrobacter > Citrobacter sp. Cpo069. The sequence continues at coordinate 36,185 of NZ_JAOWHD010000041.1, read as the reverse complement.
GATTGCAGTAACAGTTCTGACCAGTATGGAAGCCAGCGATCTTGCCGACCTAGGCGTGACGTTGTCACCTGCGGAGCATGCGGAAAGGCTGGCGCGCTTAACCCAACATTGTGGTTTGGATGGCGTCGTATGCTCCGCGCAGGAAGCAGTGCGTTTCAAGCAGGCATTTGGCCAGGCATTTAAACTGGTTACGCCGGGTATTCGCCCTGAAGGTAGCGAGGCAGGCGACCAGCGTCGCATTATGACGCCGGAACAGGCACAGTCAGCTGGCGTGGATTATATGGTTATTGGTCGTCCGGTCACACAGTCGGCAGATCCGGCTCAGACGCTGAAGATGATCAATGCCTCCCTGAAACGAGGTGCGTAAATGAACGACTCAAATTCTCGTCTGGTCTACTCAACTGACACCGGGCGTATTGATGAACCGAAAGCCGTCCCAGAGCGTCCCAAAGGCGACGGCATTGTCCGTATCCAGCGACAGACCAGTGGCCGCAAAGGTAAGGGCGTGTGCCTGATTACTGGAATAGATCAGGACGATGCTGAACTGACCAAATTAGCTGCGGAACTGAAGAAAAAATGTGGTTGCGGCGGGGCAGTGAAGGATGGCGTGATTGAGATACAGGGTGATAAACGCGACCTGATTAAATCGCTGCTGGAAGCCAAAGGAATGAAAGTTAAATTGGCTGGCGGTTAATAAAAAAAGCCACGGAATTTTTCCGTGGCTTTTTAATAATACAGACCTGAAAAAGTAAACGTATTATTATATCGAGCCGTTTAACCGTAAATTATTTACCCACCTGGTGGCCAATAATACCACCTACTGCAGCACCACCCAGCGTGCCTAGCGTGCTGCCGTCAGTCAGGACTGCACCACCGATTGCACCAGCACCAGCACCAATTGCGGTGTTACGGTCACGTTTGGACCAGTTAGAGCAGGCACTCAGCGACATTGCCAGAGTAATCGCCAAAATGGCAGCGGTCATTTTTTTGCTCGTTACTAACATAATACTTTCTCCTGAATTATTGATTCACGGAATCCAGTGTTCTTTAAGAATAGCGCTAAATTTAGGCTAACGAAGATATTTCCGTGAAACCGTTTAGCGAAGGCATGACAAACACTATCCTGAGATTGGAGGTTCGTTCCTGTTATATCGCTAACATTAATTTTACGACTTAATCCTGTTAACGACAGGTAAAAAGTCTTAATTGGACTGTCAGATAACTCTCAGAGAGGGGATGATTTGCCGACTGACAAATCATCTGCTGAAGATTTTATGCGTGCGCATCAATGATATTGACGGTTAATCCTGAATGCTCGAGCTGCATTTGTACGCTGGCGCTGAGTCTGGAATCCGTGACTACGCGGCTGAATCGCTCTAATGGACCCAGCGTGTAAGGGTGAATGGCTTCGAATTTTGAGCTGTCAGTAAGTACAATAACTTCTGCACCTTTTTCCAGCACCGCGTTAACCACATCAGAACGCATCATGTCGCGTCCGGTGAAGCCGGTGTCAGCCTGCCAGCCATCAATGCCGATAAAGGCCTTGCTGAAGTGTACCTGCTGGATAAACTGGCGAGTTAAGGGCCCCACCATGCTTTCGCTTTTTTTCTGATAGATGCCGCCAAGGAGAATCACTTCGCAGGGGGTTTCTTTCAGCAGATGGGCTATATAACTGCTGACGGTAATGATGGTGACATCTTTTTGCTCCGCCAGCGTTCTGGCCAAGAGCGCATTGCTGCTGCCGTTTTCAATGAATACGGACTCGCCAGGGCTTACCAAAGATGCGGCAAATTCGGCCAGTTCACGCTTCAGCGTAAAATTAGTCATCATGCGCGTTTCCACATCATCACTGTTCAATGAAACGGCAAAACCGTGCGCACGGCGTAAATAACTCTGTTTTTCCAGTGTGTTCAGATCCTGTCGAATCGTCACTTCTGAGACACCGGTGATTTTTGCCAGTTCGGCAACGCTCATCTGACCTTTATCAGTCACCATCTGCAAAATAGATTGTTGTCGGGAATTCATAATATTAATTTTATTGCGATATCGTATCGGAAATTAAACGGAAACTGCCTCACGTGCAGTTTGCTGATAGCAGCGACATTAAAGGGTTAATGTCATCAGATCTCCCAGGGAGCCTTGTGCTTTTTGGGCAAAGATTCGGCATCTTCTTTGGCCGTGTCTAGCAGCTCAGCCTTCAGAATTTCGAGATTGTGGATGGCTGAGTGGTAATCACCTGCAACGAGGATATCCAGCACGGTATCAATGCGTTCGGCCAGACGCTGAGCGTCGATATCAGACATGGTTATCATCCTAATAGCAATAGAGTTTGAATTTCATGATGCAGAATTTCATGGCAAAAGAGAAGGGAAAAATAGTATTAACTATCAATGATAGAAGAATATTATATATTCTGTGATTACATGCAGATAGGATCGTTACGTAATGTCCATTTATGGCTATTAACGACGTTTGATCCCACTGCGTTAGCGCGTTTTTTTATTCAGATGTCGTCGATACCAACGTTCAAATGCAGCCGCTGGCATTGGTTTGGCAAACAAAAAACCCTGACGCTCGTTGACACCATTTTTGGTTAAAAACGCATCCTCTTTCGCGCTTTCAACACCTTCGGCGATGACCTGCAGATTGAGTGCCTGTGCGACCGCAACAATGGCACGTACCAGCGACTGCGAAATAGGTTGTTTGTGTACATCCCTGACAAAGGTCTGATCCAGTTTAATTGCATCAAGCGGGAAGCGGGCCAGTTGAGACAGTGACGAATATCCAGTACCAAAATCATCCAAATGGATTTGCGCCCCCAACTGGCTAAACTGCTGAATGACGGACAGTGCCAACTGCTCATTTTCAATCAAACTGCTTTCCGTTAACTCGACATCGATGGGGCAATATTCAAAGTCGAGTTCATGAAGCACCTGTTTGAGATCGGTAAATAGCGTCTGATCGGCGAGCTGGCGGGCAGAAACGTTTACCGCCACGCGCAGATTGATTCCCTTGGCGCGCCATTTTGCGACCTGACGCACAACGTCCAGAATAACCCAGCGACCCAGCGGAACGATAAGCCCTGACTCTTCGGCGTAGGAGATAAATTCCAGTGGTGGAATGAGGCCGCGTTCCGGAGACTGCCAGCGTACCAGCGCCTCCAGGCTGCGCACTTCGCCTCGCCAGGTTATCTTTGGCTGATAATGGATAACCAGTTGATCGTTTTCCAGCGCCTTGCGCAGGTTAGTATCCAGCCACAGGTATTCAAATACCCGCTGATTCATTTCCGGAGAGAAAACACAAAACTGTCCGCGGCCGCCTTCTTTCGCGGTGTACATGGCCGTATCGGCGTTACGAATGACGCTCTCGCAGTCCTGACCATGCTGTGGAGCAAGGGAAATACCAATAGAGCAGCCTGTATAGACTTCAATCAGGCCAATGCGAAAGGGCTGACGCAGGCGTGTCAGAATGCGCGATGCGGTAGCTTCCAGAGTGCTCTGGGACGTTTCGGTGGCAAGGACGATAAATTCATCACCGCCAAACCGAGCCAATAGCTGGTTGTCGTCAAGACAACTGAGGATTGCAAGCGACACACTCTGTAATAGCTGATCGCCAAACATATGCCCGTAGGCATCGTTCACCTTTTTGAAGTTATCCAGATCGAGATATACAATCCCAACCTGAGTATCACCTGCGTTCTCAATCGCGTCGCTTATCAGCTCATGAATGGCGTTACGGTTCGGTAATCCGGTGATGGAGTCGGTATTAGCCAACATACGCAGGCGTTCCTGCGCGCGGCGTTCTTCAGTGATATCGGTGCCGGAACAGATCAGAAATATTTCGTTCTTGCCGCTACCGTTATGTACAAACTTATTGCGAAAAAGAAACAGGCGCTGACCTTTGCAGGTCTTCACCCAACGTTCGACTTCATATGAGTTGCCTTCGCGAAAAAAGACCTCGATGTTGCGTCTGGAGGCTGCGGCTTCACGTCGACTCATAAACAGTGTGAATACGCTTTGGCCAATGACTTCACGTTCTCTGAGTCCGGTGTACTCTTCGCACAGACGGTTAAAACGCTGAATGTTGCCCATGCGGTCAAGAATGACAATAACGGAGTTGGCTTCTGAAACCACCTGCTCGGCAAAAGAGAGACCTTGAGCCAGATCGCGTGCGACGGAAGGGGTGTCATCCCAGGCTGATGCGCTGCCGGCCCATTCGCGCTTATTGATTTTCCGCCCGACCAAATGTACCGGAATATCGTCATCTTCAATAGGTAATGTCATCAACAGGCTTGACGTAATTACCGTCATCTCGCGAATGCGGTCGGCCTGCTCGGGTGATAATTCGATGGTCTGCTCAGCGTCTGCTGTTTCGTCAATAGAGAAATGCAGGATGTTGCAATCCTCTGACAAACGCCAGTAGGGGTTATGAGTGCCCACATAGCTATACAACGTAACCAGCTCCCGGACGTCTTTCATGATGTGTACTATCCCGTTTAAAGCGCATAAAGCCTCAAAAGTAAGGGTAGCCATGATTCATTCAGGGTGATTATGGCTGAACGTATTGTTTTATTTATATATTTATATGTAATCCAGAATCCATAAAAAGCAAAGCCAGCGGAACTGAAAAATAGTAAAAAAAAATTTTGACTGGATAAGAGAAGTGTAGTGTGTGGTTGAAATTTGGCCGCTAAAAAAAGAAAACGACCTTTCAAAAAAGAGAAAGGTCGTTGGATTTGTCAGTTTACGCTGCTGGACGCGCGATAACGCTACGGGTTTCCATGCGAACTTCGGCGATAGTTACGTCAATCACATCAGTGACTTTGTAAACCACTTCACCTTTGATTTGTACGGTACCACTTTCCTGGCTGCAGACCAGTTCATCACGCACGGCGTGCAGGAAGGGTGCAGGAATAAAGGCAACAGCGCCATTATCAACCAAACGTACGCGCATGCCACCGCGGCTGACGTCGATGATCTCGGCCGCAAAGCGGGTGTCAGTTCCGGCTTTATCACTCAGGAAACGGGCGTATAGCCAGTCACCCACATCACGCTCAGCCATCCGGTTCAGGCGACGACGTTCTGCCATCTGCGCGGTGGTATCATCCTGAGGTCGGGCGACGGTTTCGCCTTTGATGACGGCCTTAAGCAGACGGTGGTTGATCATATCGCCGTACTTACGGATTGGGGAAGTCCAGGTGGCATATGCCTCCAGACCCAACCCAAAGTGTGGACCTGGCTCAATACTAATTTCAGCGTAAGACTGGAAGCGGCGAATTCGGCTGTCGAGGAAGCCGGATGGCTGTGCATCCAGTTCGCGGCGCAGTTTGCAAAAACCTTCCAGTGTCAGTACTTCTTCGGCATCGACGTGCATACCGTGGGTTTTCAGCAGCGCGGCCAGAGCGTCGGCGTTGGTCGGGTCGAATCCCATATGGACGTTGTAAATACCGAAGCCCAGCTTGTCGCGAAGCACACGGGCGGCGCAAATATTTGCCGCAATCATGGATTCTTCCACGATACGGTTTGCGATGCGGCGTGGCTCAGCGACGATGTCCAGTACTTCACCTTTTTCACCGAGAACGAAACGGTAATCCGGGCGATCTTTAAAGACCAGCGCGTGGTTATGACGCCACTCTCCTCGGCTCAGGCAAATACGATGCAGCAGACGGATTTGTTCCGCAATCGCGTCGTTTTCTGGTTGCCACTCGCCAGTACCTTCCAGCCAGTCGGAAACATTGTCATAGGCCAGCTTCGCTTTAGACTCGATGGTTGCGGCGAAGAAGGTGATGTTGTCTTCAATCGTGCCATCGGCGGTAATGCTCATACGACAAGCTAAAACCGGGCGCACTTCGTTCGCGCGCAGAGAGCAGAGATCGTCAGACAATTCACGTGGTAACATCGGGATATTGAACCCCGGTAAATAATTGGTGAACGCGCGAATTTTAGCCGTTTTATCCAGCTTGCTGCCTTCTGCAATCCAGGCTGTTGGGTCGGCAATGGCGACGGTTAATTGTAGCGTGCCGTCAGCTTGTTCTTCAGCATACAGCGCATCGTCCATATCTTCGGTGCTGGCGCTGTCGATGGTGACGAAATTGAGGGCGGTTAAATCTTCACGAACCAGGCCTTCGTCCAGCATTTCGGTTGCTACACCGTCTGGTGCTTCTTTTTCCAGATTATGGCGTGCCAGTGTGACCCACCACGGGACAAAGTGGTCATCAGCAAAAGTGATAAATTGGGTTAACTCGGCGTAGAAGGTGCGATCGCCTTTCAGCGGATGGCGGCGCATTTCTGCAACAGCCCAGTCGCCTTCTTTAAATTCATGTTCAACGCCGCGGGCTGCACGACAAGGAATAGCATCTTTCAGTAACGGATGATCCGGCACAATGGACAGACGGTCATTTTTGCCCTGAACTTTACCCACGAAGCGCGTCAGGAAGGGTTCGATCAGTTCTTCCGGCTCAGCAGACTCACGATCTTTTTCTGTATGGATAACCGCAACAATACGGTCGCCATGCATCACTTTTTTCATCTGCGGCGGTGGAATGAAATAGCTTTTTTGTGCATCGACTTCCAGGAAGCCAAAGCCTTTTTCCGTGGCTTTTACCACCCCTTCAGCACGTGGCGTCTGGGAATGTAGTTGCTGTTTAAGCTGCGCTAGCAGCGGGTTGTCCTGAAGCATAATTGTCTATTTTCGTGGCTAAAAGAGCGGCTGACAGTTTTACGCGATTCTGCCAGTGGCAGCAAGCGCTCTTTCAGTAAGTGGATCGGTTAATCAGTGTCGCCCAGCGCGATTTTCAAGCGATTCAACCATCCGCACAATCCACTCCAGGCTAGCAGGTTAATGGCCTGCTCTGAAGAGATTCCCTGATCGAACAAAGGCGTTAACAGTGCGGTGCTAAAGCGGTCGGGCGCCCGGGTCAGCCATTGTACCGCCTGTAGGGTGACGCGCTCAACCGGATGTCGTTGTTCCCAACGTTGTAATTCACGTTCATCCTGACGAAGAACGGTAATGGCCTCGGTTAATTCATGAGCTGAATACGCATGTTCATTAAAACAGGCCACGCTGCCATTAATCCGTGAAGTCATCAGCGTCGCCAATGAAAATGCCTGCACTGGTATTCCGCTATGTTGCGTGCTGGAAATGAGCGACCCGAGTAAATCCAAAATGACGGGGGAATGTATCAGTAATGGCAGTAACGCTTGCAGTTCCTCGGGATAACGTCTGTCTATCGACTCATCATGATTAAGATGTTTTTCTATCGGGAATGGCGCAGCGTGCCAGGTTGTGTTTGTTGCATTAAATGGCGCAGCGTGAGCGAATTGTTGTATATCGAGACCCGGAATTCGGCGCACCGGATGTCCACACCAGGCCTGAAACAGGGCCACGATACGGGCCTGAAAACCGACGAATCCGATAATTTGATTCATCAGAATGCTATCGCTGGTGGTTAGCCCTACTGCATCCAGATGCTGGCGATCGCGCGCGCCTATCACGGCTGGAGAGCTGGCAAGTTGACGAGCATATTGGGTGATTTGCGCCAGTCGATGGTTACTTTCCCGCGAGGAGTCCGGCCCAGGAAGCGGTGTTAGACGCGCGGCATAGTGATTACATAATCGCTGGACGCCATATACCTGAGCGACGGTTAACGCCGTACTCATCCGTTCATAGGCACTGAATGTGTGCATCTGACTCAGATTTACGTGGGTCGGGAAGAGGATCTGTGCAAGTTTACGGGCAGGGATTAACCAGGATTGAAAAGGTAAAAGGGCGTCATCAGATATCGCCAGATCCAGTAAAAAGCAGTCGTCGACATGAGCGGCTTCCGGCACCAGCGGCAGAACATCTTGTGGATACATGCTGGATTGCGTCTCATGATACCAGTGGCTTTTGCCTTCAATTCGGCGTTGTTCCATGGGCGGTCCTTGGTCTAAAAAGTGGCGACCCGGACACGTCGTCATACCACTACGCCGGATCGTTTGCGCTGCAATATCCTGACGTAAGCAGAAGAGGGGATGAAAGATTGTTACGTGATAATAAATATCAGAAAAGCATATATGGGACAGGGTAGAGGGGAATTAAAAACGAGCATCATGGGCGACAGTGGGCCGCCCAGAAAGATTGGTAGATTATTTCAGTTCTAGTTCATTCATTGCAGCGATGCTGAAACCACCGTCAACGTGTACGACTTCACCAGAGATACCGGCAGAAAGATCGGAACACAGGAATGCCGCAGAGTTGCCCACATCTTCAATGGTAACAGTGCGGCGAATCGGCGTAACAGCTTCGCAATGGGCCAGCATTTTACGGAAATCTTTGATACCGGAAGCGGCGAGGGTGCGGATTGGACCTGCGGAAATTGCGTTTACGCGTACGCCTTCAGGCCCCATTGCGTTAGCCATATAACGGACGTTTGCTTCCAATGAGGCTTTCGCCAGGCCCATCACGTTATAGTTAGGGATTGCACGCTCTGCGCCCAGATAGGACAACGTCAGTAGTGCAGAACCAGGGTTTAGCATGGAACGACATGCTTTTGCCATTGCAACAAAGCTATAAGCGCTAATGTCATGCGCAATTTTAAATCCTTCGCGGGTAACTGCGTTCACATAATCGCCATCCAGTTGGTCAGCAGGTGCGAAGCCGATGGAGTGTACGAAACCGTCGAATTTCGGCCAGGCTTTGCTCAGTTCAGCAAACATGGCGTCAATGCTGGCATCTTCAGCTACATCACACTGCAAAACAATGTTGGAGCCTAATTGCGCTGCAAATTCTTCCACACGACCTTTCAGCTTGTCGTTCTGGTAGGTGAACGCCAGTTCGGCACCTTCACGATGCATCGCCTGAGCGATTCCCCATGCGATAGACAATTTACTGGCAAGGCCTGTCACCAGAATGCGCTTACCTGATAAAAAACCCATGGCTTTAATCCTTTTGGTTAACACTTATCTTTTATCAATCAATGAGTTATGATTGATACATTAAATGCACTCGAAATTGGCCTGAAATTATATCCCACGCTTTTTCCCTGGAGAATGGTTATCCGCCTCACGTGACCTGTCACTTCATTACATGTGAGGAGTATATCATCCCCCTCCGCTTATGCTTCGTTCAGGCATCTAACGTCGGTGAATCAGAGAAAATACGAGGTTTCAAAGGCATTGAAATGGTATTATTTCATTGCTAGCTGATGTTAATAAACATAGCAAGGTAGGAACTTTCTTAAAACAAAAAATATGACAATATTCAGCTTGTTATGATATATTGTTTTTATCGATCAATATCGATTCATTGATCGATATTATTGATTGATTGTGATTAGAAGTGCATTATCAGGATGTTATGATCAATTGGAGTGGTCTTATGCACTATCATTTCATCGCGGAACCGATGAGAGACACAACAGATAAATTACTGGGTGTAGAGATTAACGCCCGGTTTACTTCAGATACGGTTCACCCGTTGCATCCAGATTTCATCATTTCAGCGTGGGATAGCGAACAAAAGCGTAATTTCATGCTCGAGCAAATTCGACTAATTGCCGAAAAACGTGACTGGTTTGAGCGCAACAGCCTTATTTGCACCCTGAACCTCATTGACGAAATGGCACTGCTGGCGATTGGTGATCCAGCCATCAAGTCGGCCTTACATGCTCTACCATTTATTGCACTGGAACTTTCAGAACGTTTTCTGTCGAATACCGTGTGCCTGAATAATTTGCTGATTAATTCACTTCGCGACGGCCCAAACGCATTGTGGTTGGGCGATCTTGGCTCCGGCAGCGTAGGGGCCAGTCCGCTGGTTTGCGGTCATTTTGACGTTGTGAAACTGGATCGCGGTTTCTTCCTGGAACAGGTAGAAAAACCGATGTTCCCGGTGCTGATCAAAAATATCAGGGAATATTGCGACCGTGTTGTGGTGAAGGGAGTAGAAACAGTACGACTTATCGACGAGGCCAGTACCGCAGGTGTCTGGGCAATGCAAGGTGGTGCCCTTTACCCGTCAGTCGCGTTTACCGAAGTTGATACGCTGCTCTTACCCACGTTGTGTCACTGATGACAGATTGCCCCCCGGTTGAGGAGGGCAGCCGTTTGCTAACGATCTTTTCGCCAGGCATCAGCGGTGAGCGCTTCGCCGAAATGACCTGCAATCAGGCGGCGGGTAAGCTCATGAAGCGGGGACGCCAGAACATCCGCTGTACTGCCGCGTTCTACCACTTCGCCCTGATGCATGACTAATACCTGATCGCTGATGTGCTTCATCATGCCAATATGTTGGGTCACATAGATATACGAAATCCCCTGTTTTTCCTGCAATTCCAGCATCAGATTGATGAGCTGTGAACGCATCGACATGTCCAGAGAGGCCAGGGCTTCGTCGGCGATAATGACTTTGGGGCGTAAAATGAGCGCACGGGCAAGGCCCAGACGCTGTTTTTGCCCTGGGGCCAACATATGTGGGTAATAGCTTACGTGATCGGGCAGCAGCCCGACCATGCGCATGGTCTCCACGATCTGTTTACGACGCTGCTCAGGCTCGAGGTCGGTATTCAGACGTAGCGGAAAATCGAGGATTTGCGAGATACGTTGCCGCGGATTAAGCGATGTTGACGGATCCTGGAAAATCATACGGATCCGCTGACTACGAAATGAATAATCGCCATATTTTAACGGATGATCGTCAATCAGCAGCTCACCGCTGGTGGGTTCAATCATACCCGCCAACATTTTAGCCAGCGTAGATTTCCCCGAACCGTTTTCACCAATGACGGCGAGCGTCTGACGTTCACGCAGGGTGAAACTCAGGGGCTTAACGGCCTCAACGGTCTGGCGGCGAAATAAACCTGTCCGGTAGCGAAAGGTTTTGCTCAGATTACGAACTTCGAGCAGGGTTTCTACCATCTCACTCTCTCTCCATGTTCAGCGGGAAATGACAGGCGTAGAGATGATTTTTTGCTCCGGTCAGTCTTGGGGTTTCAATACATTCGCGTTGTGCATAAGGACAGCGTGGCCCCAGACGGCAGCCGATGGGTAATTGTTCCAGCAATGGAATAGCTCCTGGCATGGTATTCAGGCGGCTTTTGTGCGGCATTGCGCTACCAAAATCCGGAATAGCGCGAATCAACGCTTGAGTATAAGGATGATGAGGAATGGTCACCAAATCTTTACTTGGCGCGGTTTCGACCGTTTGCCCGCAGTACATCACGTTGATTTTGTCAGCCCACTGGCTGAGCATTTGCAGGTCATGGCTTATCAACAAAATGGTGGTATTGCTGTTTTGATTCAGACGGGTTAGCAGACGGAAAATTTGCGCCTGGGTGGTTGGCTCCATCGCGTTCGTTGGTTCATCGGCAATCAGCAAACGCGGCTGATTCGCTAATGCGATAGCGATCATGACCTTCTGGCATTCGCCATCGGTCAGCTCATATGGAAAGCTGCGCATGGCGTCTTTATGGTCTTTTATCCCGACGCGGTGCAAGAGTTCAATCGCACGGCGTTTGCGCCAACCGATGCGCTGCCACCAGCGACCTTTGTAGGTCCATGCCGGAATATTTTGCATCAGTTGACGTCCGATACGCTCGGACGGATCGAGACATGACTGCGGCTCCTGAAAGATCATGGAGACGTTATGACCGACCAGTTTGCGTCGTTCACGCGCGGAAAGGCGTAGCAGATCGATATCATCAAAACGCATACGGTCTGCGGTTACGCGCCAGTTATCTTTAGCGACGCCGCAAATGGCCTTAGCGATCAGACTTTTGCCGGAGCCAGATTCGCCGACCAGCCCGCGGATTTCACCCTCATTCAAGGTCATGCTGACACGATCAACAGCCTTTACCCAGTCGTCACCGGTCCTGAATTCAATGGTCAGGTTGCGGATATCCAGTAATGGCATTACTCCACCCCCGCAATAATTGCGCGGCGCACGCCGTCACCCAGTAGGTTAACCAGCAACACGCTTATCATAATTGCCGCGCCTGGCAGCATCACCGTCCACGGTGCGACATAAATCAGCTCCAGCGCGTCGCCGAGCATGGCTCCCCATTCCGGGGACGGCAGCTGTGCGCCAAGATCGAGAAAACCCAGCGCGGCGATATCCAGAATCGCCATCGACAGTGCGCGGGTGATTTCAGTAATAAGGCCAGCGGTAATATTGGGCAGAACGGCGAACCACAGAATATTCAGTGTGGTTGCACCGTCCAGGCGAGCGGCAATGACGTACTCTTTCTCCAGCTCGTCATGCACCATGCTGTAAACGGAGCGCACCATGCGCGGCAGCAGCGCCAGCCAGACGGCAAACATGGCGTGTGTCAGATGCGGCCCGGCAAAGGCCACCACAATAATCGCCAGCAGCAGAGAAGGGATCGACAGCAGGGTGTCCAGAATGTGGTTCAGCACCGCAGAGCGCAAGCCGTGCGTCGCACCGGCAACTACGCCCAATACCAGGCCACACAGCGTGGCGGCAAGAGTGACGACAAACGCGCCGCCAACGGTCGGGGCCGCACCGCTGAGCAGACGACTTAAAACGTCACGTCCCAGATCGTCAGTCCCGAGGAAGAATGAGACTTCGCCATAGCGCGACCATGACGGCGGTAAAAGCTGATAGCCGAGAAATTGCTGATCGATGCCGTAAGGGGCAAACCAACCACCAAAAATACACAGAATAGCCAGTCCCGCACAGCCGTACAGGCCGATCATCGCAGTCGCATCGCCATAGAAATTGCGCCATGCGGTGCGCAACGTACCTGGCGGGCGTTTTTCGCTGTAGACGCTATCGTAAGGCATACCATTCCTTATGTTTCAGAGGGTTAGCCATAGCACCCAAAATATCAGAGATGACGTTAACGATAATAACCAGTGAGCCAATCACCATCACGCCCGCTGAAATCGCCGCGTAATCCTGCTGGCGAATCGCGTTAATCAGCCAACGACCAAGACCGGGCCAGCTAAAGACCATCTCGGTGATCATCGCCAGCGTCAGCATGGTGGAAAACTGTAATCCCAGACGCGGGATCACTGGCGGAAGGGCATTGTGCAGGACGTGACGACGCAGAATCGTTAATCGTGACAGACCGCGCGTGGCCGCCGCTTTGACGTAGTTCTGGTCAAAGACCTCAATGGTGCTGATACGCATCAGGCGGATAACTTCTGTGGTGGGCGCAACGGAGAGCGTCAGCACCGGGAGCACCATATGACGGATAGCGCTGACCAGCATTTCATCGCGCCAGGGCGAGTCGGAGATCCACGCATCAATAATGGCAAAACCGGTAACAGGTTTCACCTCGTAGAGAAGATCAAAACGCCCGGAAACGGGTAACCAGCCGAGGGTCAGCGAGAAGAGCAATGTCAGCAGCAGCGCCAGCCAAAAAACGGGGATAGAAAACCCCATCAGAGCCAATGCGCTGATGCAGCGGTCCTGCCATTTGTTCCGCGTGATACCGGCCAGCATACCAACGGGGATCCCAACCATTAGTGCAAAACCAAAGGCAAGAATGCACAGCTCCATTGTGGCCGGGAACACCTCTTTCAGCTGCTCTGAGATCAACTGGCCGTTGATACTGGATACGCCGAAATCCCAGTGAATGAGACCATTGAACCAGAATACCCATGCGTTCCACAGCGATGCACCCTGTAACGGCGCATGAGGCGTGAAGTAGCTCAGGCTGAAGCCAATAAAGGTCAGGAAGAACAGGGTTACCAGTAGCAATAAAAATCGACGCAAGGTGAAGATAATCATGGTTTTTTCACCTCATCTTTCTTTTCCCTGGACACGCCGGCAAAAGAGGCATTACCGAATGGACTGAGTACCAACCCTTTGATGTCGTAGCGGTAAGCCTGTAGACGCAGTGAAGAGGCCAGTGGCAGGATCGGTAACTCTTGGGCAAGAATATTTTGCGCTTCGTCATAGGCATCAATTCGCGATGAAAGCTGCTGCGAAGAAAGAGCCTTGCGCAGAATGCTGTCAAACTGCGGATTACACCAGTGGGCAAAGTTGGTCTGTGAATTGATGGCGGCACAGCTGAGCAACGGCCGGAAAAAACTGTCAGGATCGTTACTGTCCGTCGCCCAGCCGGATAACGTCAGATCATGGTTCATATCCATTAATCTCGCCTCCTGAAAACGACCTTCTACCGGGATGATCTTCACTTTCACACCCACCTGAGCCATATCTGCCTGAATCAGCTCGGCGGTTTTCAGCGGACTGGGGTTCCAGGCCTGAGAGCTGGTAGGGACCCAAAGTTGTAACGTCAGATTCTCCAGCCCCAGCGCTTTTAGCTGCTCGCGCGATTTTGCCGGGTTGTATTCTGTAATTTTAGCTTCGTTATCATAAGCCCACGAGGCGCGAGGCAAAATAGATGCCGCGGTTTCTGCCGTCCCGTAGTAGATAGACTGCATTAAGCGCTGGTTGTTGATCGCTAGCGCCAGCGCATGCCGCACGGCAGGGTTATTCAACGGCGGTTTATTGGTGTTGAACGCCAGATAGGCAATGTTCATCCCCGGGCGCAGCGTCAAACGCAGGCGAGGGTCATCACGCAATATGCTGAGCTGGCTGGCGGCAGGCCAGGCAAGGACGTCACATTCGCCAGTGAGTAATTTCGATAAGCGTCCGGTTCCACCAGAACCGAGATCCACTACGACCTGCGGCATCAGAGGAGTGCCACGCCAGAATTTTTCATGTCGCTGCAACCGAATATATTGGCCGGCACGATTCTCCGAAAGCTGATACGGGCCTGTGCCGACGGGTTGTCTGTCGAGCAACTCCTGGCGATCCTGTTTTGCCAGATTAGCGGCATATTCCGCCGACATTACGGAGGCATAGTGTGTGGCAAGGTGCCACATAAAGGAGGCATCCGGTTGCGTTAAGCGGAATTCAACGGTGTTGTTGTCCAGTTTGCGCACGCTTTGGACGTTATCGGCAAACTGCAGGCTGTCGAAGTAGGGGAAACTGCTGCCGTTCACATTGTGCCACGGATGGTGGCGATCAAAGATGCGCTCGAAGGTAAACACCACATCGTCTGCATTCAGTTTGCGGGTGGGGGTGAACCAGGCCGTCTTCTGAAACTGAACGTCACGACGCAGATGGAAGCGGTAGGTTGCGCCGTTATCCAGCACCTCCCAGCTTTCAGCAAGCTCAGGCACCAGCCGATAGGTGTAGGGATCTACATCAAGCAGTCGGTCATACAATTGGGCCGCTAACGTATCGACGATGAGACCGCTGCTCGTTTTTTGTGGGTTGAACGTATTGACTTGCCCGCTGACGCAATAGACAAACCCACTGTCACGGATATCAGCGTGCGGAGCTTGCTCAGGCGCAGCAGCAGCCTGACCACTCAGAAATCCAGCCATCACGATCAGAGATGATAAAACCAGGCGCATAATTTTAATGGATTATATAAAGAGGCTATCTTACTAATACTTAATGACATTTGCCATTACCGTTTGTTTTTGGGAGTAACAGGCTCGATAAGCGCGAGTTCAACACCGCGACATGGTCAAAATTCATACCTGCTATCCACTTTGAATCTACTCTGTTAACTATCTTAGCATTTTCATGGCCCATCTGACTTGCTATAAACGTGGGGGCGTACCTGTCGTTGTTTACTGATTGATATCAGTGTGTGCTCGGAAGATGGAGTATGGCATCGATAACGAAGTGTGGAGCGAGCATTTAGAGTGTCACTATCAATGCTGAACTATAATCATTCAGGAAGCAGTACACGTTATGTGAGTTGTAATAGCTAAAGTATCTATAATTATTTCAATATGTTAATTCCATTTTTTCTTCATGGCATCTTAATCTTCTCACCCATTTATGGTGATGATTTCCATTGGTTATTAAATGCATTTTGGCTTTGATCCTGGTTATGAACGGTTTTCTGTTGCCATTTAACTTCTAATGGAATGAATTGTATGAATAAATTACTGAGCCTTGTTGTTTCACTTGCCCTATTGCCTGGAGCCGTTTTTGCAGCGTCGACTCCAGACTGTGTGAAGGTGAATAAAGCGCAAATCGAAGCGCTATTTGATAAGTGGAACGAGTCATTGAAAACAGGTAACGCGCAGACGGTATCTGAAAATTATCTTAGCGATGCGGTATTGTTGCCTACTGTATCCAATAAAGCGCGTTTAACGGACGCTGAACGTGTTGATTATTTCGAGCATTTTCTTGCGAAAAAGCCGACCGGGAAAATTGACATGCGTACCATTCGCCTGGGGTGTAATAAGGCGATAGACACCGGTACCTACACATTTACCTTCGCGGACAAATCAACGGTTTCAGCCCGCTACACATTCACTTATGCATGGGACGGTAAAGAGTGGAAAATTTCCACACACCACTCTTCAGCGATGCCTGAAGGGTAAAAAGCTGTGCAGGGGGCGGAATATTCACCGCTCCCTGAAGACTAGCCAATAATCGCGATGCCAAGACGTTCCATGAGCAACGATGCCTGGTAGTTGTCCAACTTAACGCCTTGTAAATCAACGCGCCGAATATCTAAGTCACCCAACTCCGAATTGGTCAGATCGCAATGTGTGAAGTTTGCTGCTCGCCAGTCGAAAGTCGAAAACTCGCCGCCGGAGAGATCTGAACCACTGAACGTCGCGCCCAGTACCTGGGCCCCCATCCAACGGTTTTCCCACAGCTCACACTTTTCCAACACGACTTTCGAAAAATTGGCGTAGCTTAGATTTGTGTTAGTGATATATGCACTGCAAAACCAGGTGCGAGTAGTGATCATATTCATAAAACTTGCGCCGCGAAAATCTGCGCCTTGCGCACGACAGTGGCGAATTTCAATGCCAAGCGCACTGGCATTGCGAAAATCCGCCATGGATAAATCACAGCTTTTAAAAATGGCATCTTTCAGCATCGCACGACTAAAATTGCACCCTTTCTGGCTTTCACGATCATAGAACTGACAGCCGATAAATTCAGTGCCGCTCAGGTCGGCACCTGAAAAATCACAGTTAAAAAATGTACTATTTTCAATTTTCTCACCGGTGAAGCGGTTTCTGTCAATTTTTTCGCCAACGAGTGCCAGAGCCATATTTGTACCTGTTTTTATATACAGTAATGGCGTCATGGTAAACCCTGATGAGGTTATGCGTCAAATCCGCCAATATGACATCTGCAAATGTGCGTTAAATCTGGTGTTTTTTCAGCAAAGCGCGAAGCTGATGGTAAGTCAGACCCAGTAATTCAGCGGCTTTTTTCTGGTTAAATTTTGCCTGCTGTAAGCTGGTTTGTAGAAAGTCTTTCTCTTGCTGCTGCTGGAATTCACGCAGATCCAGCGGTAAACCTACAGACATCGGTTTAGTTTCCGGCGCCTGCGGCTGAGTAGTGTGGCGGCGGAAGGGGTCAATGATTATCTCATCCAGCGGGTAATCACTGGTTCCATGCCGGTAAACGGATCGCTCCACGACGTTTTTCAGTTCACGAATATTGCCCGGCCAACGGTAGTGGAGGAGAGTTTCTCTGGCCTCGGCACTAAAACCCGGAAACAGAGGTAATCCGATCTCGCGGCACATCTGAATGGCAAAATGCTCGGCCATTAACATAATGTCACTTTGACGCTCGCGTAACGGTGGGAGTTGCACCACGTCAAAGGCCAGGCGATCCAGCAGGTCAGCGCGGAAAGTGCCTTCGCTGACCATGCGAGGTAAGTCGGCATTGGTCGCACAAACAAGTCGTACGTTAACTTGCAACGGCTGGCTGCCACCAACGCGCTCCAGCTCGCCATATTCAATAACCCGCAGTAATTTTTCCTGTACCAACATCGGGGCGGTTGCCAGTTCATCGAGAAACAGCGTACCGCCGTCGGCGCGTTCGAAACGTCCTGGATGGCGTTTTTGCGCGCCGGTAAAGGCACCCGCTTCGTGACCAAACAGTTCGGAATCAAGCAAATTTTCGTTTAGAGCCGCGCAGTTAAGCGAAATAAACGGGCCTTGCCAGCGGGTGGAGAGGTAGTGCAGGCGGTTGGCAATAAGTTCTTTCCCGGTCCCGCGCTCACCTATAACCAGTACAGGTTTATCCAGCGGCGCGAGATGAGAAACCTGCTCCAGCACTTCAATAAAGCTGTTCGCTTCACCCAGAAGATTATCTTTGTATCCAGCCATGATGAAATTCACCATTTGTTAGTGTTATTCACCAATTTACGCTAATTAGCCTGGCAGGTAAAATTATATAATTACATTAAAATCAATTATATAAAAAGTTGGCACGCCAAGTGCATAACGAAAACAGCAGGGCATAGCCCGATATCAGAACAGTAAGTGAGGATTACATTATGGGTATTTTTTCTCGTTTTGCCGACATCGTGAACGCCAACATTAATGCGTTGCTGGAAAAGGCTGAAGATCCGCAGAAACTGGTGCGGTTGATGATCCAGGAAATGGAAGACACGCTGGTTGAGGTACGTTCTAACTCAGCGCGTGCGCTGGCAGAAAAGAAACAATTATCTCGCCGTATCGAACAGGCCAGTGCCCAACAGGCAGAGTGGCAAGAAAAAGCAGAACTTGCGCTGCGTAAAGAGAAAGAAGATTTGGCGCGTTCTGCGTTAATTGAAAAGCAGAAACTGACCGATTTAATTGCCTCTCTGGAGCATGAGGTGACGCTGGTTGACGATACGCTGGCGCGTATGAAAAAAGAGATCGGTGAGCTGGAAAATAAACTCAGTGAAACCCGTGCTCGTCAGCAGGCGTTGATGCTGCGTCATCAGGCAGCGAGTTCTTCGCGTGATGTTCGTCGTCAACTGGACAGCGGTAAACTCGATGAAGCGATGGCGCGCTTTGAATCTTTCGAGCGTCGTATCGATCAGATGGAAGCCGAGGCTGAAAGCCATAACTTCGGTAAACAGAAGTCTCTGGATCAGCAATTTGCTGACCTGAAAGCAGATGATGAAATCAGCGAGCAGCTGGCGCAACTTAAAGCCAAAATGCAGCAAGACAAGCAATAATAACATCTGGCGGCGCCCGAACGCGCCGCCGCTCATCACCTGTAAGGAGTACTCATGAGCGCGCTATTTCTGGCTATCCCGTTAACCATCTTTGTGTTGTTCGTTTTACCGATTTGGCTCTGGCTGCACTACAGCAACCGTTCCAGTCGTGGCGAACTGTCGCAAAGTGAACAGCAACGCCTGGTTGAACTCAACGATGACGCACAGCGGATGCGCGAGCGCATTCAGGCGCTGGAAGACATTCTTGATGCTGAACATCCAAACTGGAGGGACCGCTAATGGGAGGCGTTAATCTGAACAAAAAACTGTGGCGTATTCCGCAGCAGGGCATGGTGAAGGGGGTTTGCGCAGGTATTGCGCATTATCTCGATGTGCCTGTGAAGCTGGTACGGATCCTGGTGGTGTTGTCAGTCTTTTTTGGCCTGGCCTTTTTCACCTTCGTCGCCTACATCGTGCTGACCTTTGTGTTGGACCCGATGCCGGACAATGTGGTTTCTGGCGAGCAGCAGCCATCAAGCGGTGAGCTGTTGGATGCCGTCGATCGCGAGCTGGCTGCTAGTGAAAAGCGTTTACGTGAAATGGAACGTTATGTGACGTCCGATACTTTTTCCTTACGTAGTCGCTTCCGTCAATTGTGAGGACAGAAATGAACAATCGCTGGCAACGTGCCGGGCAAAGGGTTAAGCCGGGCTTTAAAATAGCAGGTAAGCTGGTGCTTCTGACCGCGCTGCGCTACGGCCCGGCGGGTGTAGCAGGGTGGGCGGTGAAGTCCGTCGCCCGACGCCCGCTAAAAATGCTGCTGGCGTTGGTTCTGGAACCGGTGTTGAGTCGGGCTGCGGCAAAATTGTCGAAACGCTATTCAGGTAATCAACCCTGATATTTGAATCAGCAAAAGCAAGCAACAATTAATCAACATTCCCTCAGTTAATTTGCGGCAGCTCACAAATATAATTTTGGGGCTGTCAGAATTCTTTTGGATCGTTACCACGGGTATTGAGGGTGAACTAAAAAATCTATTTCGCAGAGCATTAATACCCAGGTTTTATATCAGGAAGTCGGTCAGCAATATTTGTGTTCCTATCGTGATATTCTGTAATCCTTTCTCACCTGCAATCAGATTAAATAATAAATTACAGCTTTGCTCACCTAATTGTTGGGTAGGAACATCAAATGTGGGTAGAAAAATCAACAGGCTAACTGCAGCATGGGTAACCTGAGGAACAATCGTCCGCGCCTGCAGACGGTGATAATGCGGTCGCAATATTTTCTTAAGAACTGGCGTATAGTGTAGAGGTAAATCCAACTATCAGTCAGGAAGATATTATGTTGAAAAAAGGTGTATTAGCGTTGGCTCTGGTCATCGGCATGCCGGTTTACGCAGCCGAACACTGGATCGATGTTCGCGTTCCTGAACAGTACCAACAGCAGCATATTCAGGGAGCCGTCAATATTCCGTTAAAAGAAATGAAGGCACGTATTGCAGCTGAAGTTCCTGATAAGAACGACACTGTGAAGCTGTACTGCAACTCCGGGCGTCAATCGGGACAAGCGAAGGATATGTTGACTGAAATGGGCTATACGCAGGTGACGAATGAAGGTGGCATCAACCAGATCTCGCTTCCTAAAGTAGAGAATAAATAAGCCGTACACAGTTCTTCTGCTCCTGGCGGTAAGAATAATGCCGCCAGGTACCGCCCAGGTAGTTGATAAGTAAGAATTGACCCCTATCTTTACTTCCTGTTTGTTATAATTTCTTCGGTTCCTTCAGCAAAACGGGATGGCGATGAAGCGACTTAAAAATGAACTCAATTCGCTGGTTAATCGCGGCGTAGACCGGCATTTACGCCTGGCTGTCACCGGACTTAGCCGCAGCGGTAAGACGGCGTTTATCACTGCGATGGTAAACCAGTTACTCAATATTCATGCCGGTGCGCGTCTGCCGTTGCTCAGCTGCGTGCGCGAAGAGCGTTTGCTCGGCGTGAAACGGGTTCCTCAACGCGATTTTGGCATTCCGCGCTTTACCTATGATGAGGGACTGGCGCAACTGTACGGCTCTCCGCCGACCTGGCCGACGCCTACGCGCGGCGTGAGTGAAATACGTCTGGCGCTGCGCTATAAATCCAATGACTCTTTACTGCGCCACTTTAAAGACACCTCCACGCTGTACCTGGAGATCGTCGATTACCCGGGGGAGTGGCTGCTCGATTTACCGATGCTGGCCCAGGATTATCTGAGCTGGTCGCGGCAAATGACCGGATTATTGCAGGGGCAGCGGGGCGAATGGTCGGCAAAATGGCGGCAGTTATGCCAGGGGCTGGATCCGTTGGTGCCTGCTGATGAAAACCGTCTGGCGGAAATTGCCGCCGCCTGGACGGAGTATCTGCATCAGTGTAAACAGCAGGGCCTGCATTTTATTCAACCGGGCCGTTTTGTCCTGCCCGGGGATATGGCGGGCGCGCCTGCGCTGCAATTCTTCCCGTGGCCGGATGTCGATGCCTGGGGGGAATCAAAGCTGGCGCAGGCTGACAAACACACAAACGCGGGCATGTTGCGCGAAAGATTCAATTATTACTGCGAAAAGGTCGTCAAAGGGTTTTATAAGAATCACTTCCTGCGCTTTGACCGCCAGATTGTGCTGGTAGATTGCCTGCAGCCGCTCAACAGCGGGCCACAGGCGTTCAACGACATGCGCCTGGCGCTTACCCAGTTGATGCAAAGCTTCCATTACGGGCAGCGTACGCTGTTTCGTCGGCTATTTTCTCCAGTGATCGACAAGCTGCTGTTTGCCGCCACCAAAGCCGACCACGTCACAGTCGATCAGCACGCCAATATGGTGTCGTTATTGCAGCAGCTGATCCAGGACGCATGGCAAAACGCGGCGTTCGAAGGTATCAGCATGGATTGTCTGGGGCTGGCATCGGTGCAGGCAACCACCAGCGGCTTGATCGATGTGAAAGGTGAAAAGATCCCGGCGCTGCGAGGTAATCGTCTGAGCGATGGCGAACCGCTGACAGTTTATCCGGGCGAGGTTCCCGCGCGACTGCCCGGACAGGCATTTTGGGACCGCCAGGGCTTTCAGTTTGAGGCGTTTCGCCCGCAGGTTATGGATGTCGATAAACCCTTACCGCATATCCGCCTTGATGCCGCGCTGGAGTTTTTAATAGGAGATAAATTGCGATGAGCGAGCCGTTAAAACCGCGTATCGATTTCTCAGGTCCGCTGGACGTGGAACAAAACACGGCGTTTAAAGCGCAGCAAATGTTCAACGAAACGGAGGCGCAGACTTTTTCTCCGGCGAAAGTGGATGAACCCCTGGAAGACGAAGGTCAGGCGGAGGCCGTCATTGATGCGGCCTTACGCCCCAAACGCAGTCTGTGGCGCAAGATGGTGATGGGCGGGCTGGCGCTGTTTGGCGTAAGCGTTGTTGCTCAGGGTGTGCAGTGGACCATGAACGCCTGGCAGACTCAGGACTGGGTCGCGCTGGGAGGATGTGCCGCAGGCGCATTGATTATCGGCGCAGGTGTCGGATCGGCGGCGACCGAGTGGCGCAGATTGTGGCGATTGCGTCAGCGCGCGCACGAACGTGATGAAGCGCGAGACTTGCTCCACAGCCATGGAACCGGAAAAGGTCGTGCATTTTGTGAAAAACTGGCGCAGCAGGCGGGTATCGATCAGTCGCATCCGGCGCTACAGCGTTGGTATGCCTCAATTCATGAAACACAGAACGATCGCGAAGTGGTCAGCCTGTATGCCCATCTGGTGCAGCCGGTGCTGGATGCGCAAGCCCGGCGTGAGATCAGTCGTTCAGCAGCAGAGTCCACGCTGATGATTGCCGTCAGTCCGTTGGCGCTGGTGGATATGGCGTTTATTGCCTGGCGAAATCTGCGGCTGATTAATCGCATTGCATCGCTGTATGGCATTGAACTTGGTTATTACAGCCGTCTGCGCTTGTTCCGCCTGGTGTTGTTGAATATCGCTTTTGCCGGGGCCAGTGAGCTGGTGCGGGAAGTAGGGATGGACTGGATGTCGCAGGATTTAGCCGCCCGATTATCAACGCGTGCCGCACAGGGCATTGGCGCGGGGTTATTAACGGCGCGTCTGGGCATTAAAGCTATGGAGCTTTGCCGACCGCTGCCGTGGATCGATGATGATAAGCCACGACTGGGCGATTTTCGCCGTCAACTGATTGGTCAGGTGAAAGAGACCTTACAAAAGAACAAATCTCCGCGCGAAAGTTAGCTAAAAAACAGGCGCCGATCGTATAACTTTACGCCCCGGCGCCCAATTTTCCAGCGCGCTGTCAATATTTGTTGACAGAGTTCTTCCTGCGAACCAAATACTGTCTTATCATTTACTACATAATCCCTTGTCCTGATGAAGGTTCCTATGCGTTTGGAAGTCTTTTGTGAAGACCGTCTTGGTCTGACCCGCGAATTGCTCGATTTACTGGTGCTGAGAAGCATTGATTTACGCGGTATCGAGATTGACCCCATCGGGCGGATTTACCTTAATTTTGCGGAGCTGGAGTTCACCAACTTCAGCAGCCTGATGGCTGAAATTCGCCGTATTTCGGGTGTTACGGATGTGCGCACCGTGCCCTGGATGCCTTCTGAACGTGAACATCTGGCGCTAAGTGCGCTGCTTGAAGCGTTGCCAGAGCCGGTCCTTTCTCTTGATATGAAAAGCAAAGTTGAGATGGCGAACCCTGCGAGCTGTCAACTTTTTGCGCACACCCAGGAGCGGATGCGCAACCATACCGCAGCCCAGTTAATCAATGGGTTTAACTTCCAGCGCTGGCTGGAAAGCAATCCGCAGGATTCCCATAGCGAACATGTCGTGATTAACGGGCAGAATTTCCTGATGGAAATTACGCCTGTCCATTTGCAGGGCGAAAATCAGGAGCAGATGCTGACCGGCGCGGTGGTGATGTTGCGCTCCACCATTCGAATGGGACGTCAGTTGCAAAATATGACTACGCAGGATCTCAGCGCGTTTAGCCAGATTATTGCCGTCAGCGCCAAAATGAAACACGTGGTGGAACAGGCGCGCAAGCTGGCGACGCTGAGCGCGCCGCTGCTGATTACTGGTAATACCGGCACCGGCAAAGATCTCTTTGCTCACGCCTGCCATCTGGCAAGCCCACGTGCGTCGAAACCGTATCTGGCGCTGAACTGCGCGTCAATCCCTGAAGATGCGGTTGAAAGCGAGCTGTTTGGCCATGCGCCGGAAGGTAAAAAAGGGTTCTTTGAGCAGGCGAATGGCGGTTCGGTTCTGTTAGATGAAATTGGCGAAATGTCGCCGCGTATGCAGACCAAATTGCTGCGTTTTCTCAATGACGGTACGTTCCGTCGCGTGGGAGAAGATCACGAAGTTCATGTTGATGTCCGTGTGATTTGCGCGACGCAAAAGAACCTTGTGGAGCTGGTGCAGAAAGGACTTTTCCGTGAAGACCTCTATTATCGTCTGAATGTACTGACGTTAAACCTGCCGCCGCTGCGCGATTGCCCACAAGATATTATGCCGCTCACCGAACTGTTCGTAGCGCGTTTTGCCGATGAGCAGGGCGTGCCGCGTCCGAAGCTGTCCGCCGATCTCAGCACGGTGTTAACCCGTTACGGTTGGCCGGGCAACGTGCGTCAGCTTAAAAACGCTATCTACCGGGCGTTGACCCAGCTTGAAGGCTATGAGCTGCGGCCGCAGGATATTTTACTGCCGGATTATGATGCGGCAACGGTTGCGGTCGGAGAAGAGGTGATGGAAGGGTCGCTGGATGAAATTACCAGCCGCTTTGAACGCTCCGTGCTGACGCAGCTGTATATGAATTATCCCAGCACGCGCAAGCTGGCCAAGCGCCTCGGCGTTTCGCATACCGCGATTGCCAATAAATTGCGCGAGTACGGCCTGAGCCAACAGAAAAAAAGCGAAGAGTAATGCCGTAAATGAAAATGCCTCCATCCGGAGGCATTTTTGTATGCAAACGCAGCTTACGCTTTCAGTACGTCCAGCGCCGCTGTGTAGTCTGGTTCGTTGGTGATTTCATTGACCAGTTGGCTGAAGACGACGTTGTCATTTTCATCGATAACAACTACGGCACGTGCGGCCAGACCTTTCAACGGGCCTTCAGCGATTTCAACACCGTAGTTTTTCAGGAATTCTGCGTTGCGCAGGGTGGACAGCGTGATAACGTTGCTCAGACCTTCCGCGCCGCAAAAACGAGAGTGGGCGAATGGCAGGTCGGCCGAAATACACAGTACGACGGTATTGTCGATTTCTGTCGCCAGTTGGTTAAACTTACGTACCGATGCCGCGCAAACGCCAGTATCGATGCTAGGGAAAATATTCAGCACTTTGCGCTTGCCTGCAAACTGGCCCAGCGTAACGTCAGACAGGTCTTTAGCCACAAGGGTAAAAGCCTGAGCTTTGCTTCCAGCCTGAGGAATGGAGCCGGCAACTGCAACCGGGTTGCCCTGGAAATGAACGGTTTGTGACATGGTTATCTTCCTGTTTACATATAGTTAACGTCGAGGCTAGTTTATGCCATCAACAGTTAACACGGCAAACGCTATTTGCGGATATCCGCTTCAGGGACTGCATTAAGGAAAACAAATGAGAACAGTTAAGGTATATGAGGAAGCCTGGCCGCTGCACACTCCCTTTGTCATCGCCCGTGGGAGCAGGACCGAAGCGCATGTGGTTGTCGTTGAATTGACAGAAAATGGCGTCACAGGTATTGGCGAGTGCACACCGTACCCACGCTACGGTGAAAGCGATGCCTCTGTTCTGGCGCAAATTATGAGCATTGCGCCACAGCTGGAAAACGGACTTAGGCGTGATGAGCTGCAAAAGCTGCTGCCAGCAGGGGCTGCGCGAAATGCCGTAGACTGCGCGTTGTGGGATCTAAGTGCGCGTCAACAGCAGAAGTCGCTGGCGGAATTGGTGGGAAGTGAACTGGCGGAAGTGGTGACGACGGCGCAAACAGTGGTGATTGGCTCGCCGGAACAAATGGCTGCGAGCGCGGCTGCGCTGTGGGGAAATGGCGCAAAACTGCTGAAAGTTAAACTGGATGCTCGCTTGATTAGTGAGCGGATGGTTGCCATTCGTGCGGCTGTTCCTGACGCTACGATTATTGTCGACGCCAATGAATCCTGGCGGGCAGAAGGCCTTGCGGCACGCTGTCAGCTGTTGGCTGATTTAGGGGTGGCAATGCTGGAGCAGCCGCTGCCGGCTCAGGATGATGCCGCGCTGGAGAATTTTGTGCATCCGCTGCCCATCTGCGCAGATGAAAGTTGCCACACTCGCAGTAGCCTGAAAGCGCTGCACGGACGCTATGAAATGGTCAATATCAAACTGGACAAAACAGGCGGTCTGACGGAAGCACTGGCGCTGGCAACGGAAGCCCGCGAGCAGGGATTTGCGCTGATGCTGGGCTGCATGCTGTGTACCTCCCGGGCTATCGGTGCGGCGTTACCGCTTACGCCGCAGGTTAACTTTGCCGATCTTGATGGCCCTACCTGGCTTGCCAGCGATGCGGAGCCAGCCCTGCATTTTACGACCGGGCAGCTCCATCTCTAGGGTGCCAGCGCAACAGATTGGACATGGCCATCAGGTATTTTTCGCTCGCTTCATCCGATGAAATGGGCGGAAATTCGGCGGTTATGCAGTGTAAATTCAGGTCTGCGCACCAGCTCCCAAAAGAGCCGGGCGTTTCATAACCTACGCTGGTGACCAGAGGCAATTCAAACGACTGTGCCAGCCACGCACCCAGCTCGCTGCTTCTGGGATCTTCAATACAGGCCAGTGGATCGTGAAAAGAGACTACCCAGGCGGGATGAATTCGGTGAATAAGCTGACACAACGCCTGGGTTTCTGGTTCCGAACCCGGACTTTCTCCGGTCAACAACACCACATCACGCTCTTCTGCGCTACTGTTCCAGCGATACACCGTTTCGCCCGCTCTCCAGTTTGCGGCGGGAAAATTACGGTTCAGATCGACGCCGTTCGCATTTGCGCGCAGCCCAAGCTGGCAACCGTCAGGGTTTACGGCCAGCACCACATGGTGGCGACGCAGGGAAGGGTTAAGCGTACGCAATGCGCAAGAAAGGGTAACGATCGAGGAGTTTTCGTCGCCGTGCGTTCCCGCCAGTATCAGGCCGCTTTCACGATCGGCTGCCAGTGCAGGAAACCAGATTAGCGGTGCGCCTAACAATGAACGTCCGTAATGTTCGGTTCCAGGTGGGAATGCGCCGCGCTCGGCACGGGGACGGGTAACGGTCATAGTCATCTCTGAATGCTTGGATTGTTACTCGCAGTGTTGTGCAAAATGTATGGATAATCAAATCGTTTTCACACACTTATCTTTTCAGGTGTAATATCACTTTCTTGTCGGAAGTTAATTGCATTTCCTGCTGGCGATACAAATAATTACACATTCACTTAGTAGCCGGAATTGAGGGTATCTTATGCAGCATTCTGTTTCAGTAACCTGTTGTGCGTTGTTGGTTAGCAGCATTTCTTTATCCTGGGCTGCTGATGTTCCCAGCGGAACGGTACTGGCAGAGAAACAAGAACTGGTGCGTCATATAAAAGACGAACCGGCGTCGCTTGATCCGGCAAAAGCCGTAGGGTTGCCTGAAATACAGGTTATTCGTGATCTATTTGAAGGGCTGGTCAACCAGAATGAGAAGGGTGAGATCGTACCTGGCGTCGCTACCCAGTGGAAGAGTAACGATAACCGCATCTGGACGTTTACGCTGCGTGACAATGCGCAATGGGCGGATGGTACGCCGGTAACGGCGCAGGATTTTGTCTATAGCTGGCAGCGTCTGGTTGATCCAAAAACGCTGTCGCCGTTTGCCTGGTTTGCGGCGCTGGCGAGAATTAATAATGCTCAGGCTATTATCGATGGCAAAGCCACGCCTGATAAACTTGGCGTTAGTGCTGTCGATGCACGGACATTGAAAGTTCAACTGGATAAACCGCTGCCCTGGTTTGCCAATCTGACAGCGAGTTTTGCATTCTATCCGGTACAAAAAGCTAACGTTGAGAGCGGCAAAGAGTGGACCAAACCAGGCAATCTTATTGGTAACGGCGCCTATGTGCTCAAAGATCGCGTCGTGAACGAAAAACTGGAAGTGGTACCAAACACACATTATTGGGACAACGCCAAAACGGTGCTGCAAAAAGTCACCTTCCTGCCGATCAACCAGGAATCAGCTGCGACCAAGCGCTATCTTGCTGGTGATATTGATATCACGGAATCCTTCCCGAAAAATATGTATCAGAAACTGTTGAAGGATATCCCGGGTCAGGTTTACACCCCGCCGCAGCTTGGTACTTATTATTATGCTTTCAATACCCAGAAGGGACCGACCGCCGATTCACGCGTGCGGCTGGCACTCAGCATGACTATCGATCGTCGTCTGATGGCGGAGAAGGTATTGGGTACAGGTGAGAAACCGGCATGGCATTTTACACCGGATGTAACGGCAGGATTTGTGCCGGAACCTTCACCGTTTGAGCAAATGAGCCAGGAAGAGCTGAACGCGCAGGCAAAAACGCTGCTGCGTGCGGCGGGCTATGGCCCACAGAAACCGCTTAAACTGACGCTGCTGTACAACACCTCAGAAAATCATCAGAAGATTGCTATTGCAGTGGCTTCTATGTGGAAGAAGAACCTCGGTGTTGACGTAAAACTGCAGAATCAGGAATGGAAAACGTATATCGACAGCCGTAATACCGGTAATTTTGATGTGATCCGCGCCTCATGGGTGGGTGACTACAATGAGCCATCTACGTTCTTGTCGCTATTAACATCGACCCATACGGGCAATATCTCCCGCTTTAATGATCCGGCGTACGACAAAGTGTTGACCCAGGCAACTCTGGAGAATACAGAGAAAGCGCGCAATGCCGATTATAACGCCGCGGAGAAAATTCTGATGGAACAGGCACCTATTGCACCGATTTATCAGTATACCAACGGGCGTTTAATTAAACCGTGGCTGAAAGGGTATCCGATTACTAACCCTGAAGATGTGGCCTATAGCCGCACAATGTATATCGTTAAGCACTAGTTGAATACACCCTCCTGATAACCTTCGTTAACCTCATCTAAAACCAGAGCTGGCGCGGATTTCAGCGCCAGCACCTCTCGTATAATCGTAGTGGATGATGGCTTCTTTGAAACAGAGCGACGGGAAGAGGGTCATTGGATGCCACTACCAGCAGCACCGCAGCTGGACTGGGATAATCAGGTGAAGATTACTCTATGGGCGTATTCGCAAGGAAGATGAGAAAAATATTAATGATAATAAGGTTGCCAACAAAGATAGAGTTGATTTCATTCTGCTGTGCAGTCATTTGGGTTATTTGGTGTGCATGGGCAGACAAAATCACTCACGACACGTACCTTTTTGATGAGGGGCTTTATAAGTCAGTAATTGTTGGGACTTCCTTCCTAATAGGAATGTTCATTGCTTGGCGTGTGTACCTAAAGAATAAGTTCGCTGCAGGTATGGTTAAGAGGCTTTTTGGCGTTTGCCTCACCGTTATGATGTACCTGACTTTTATCTTTTGGAACGTTCCAGAGTTACTAATGATCTCATCAGCTAATAAGCATGTGAGTGACAATTACCGATTCAAGATGAGATACCCAACACAATCTGGAGGAAAAACCAGGTCATGTAAGGCTCATGTTATCTACTATGACACATATCTGAAGCGTGAAATCGCACTCTGTCACTGGGATGATGCTCCATCTTTTTTCTATACGGATTATATTCGCGTAGATAAGCTGATTTCAGGTATGGGCGCACAGATTATTTATCACGAAGCAGTTCATTGAGAAAATCCTATTCAAAGTTTAGCGGTCGCCATATGTCGGCCTTTTCTACTTCAGACTCACGGGAATCAACCACTACGTGCTTTGTTGATAAATCCAGCCGGTGAAGCCTGATCCTCTACACACAGAATAACTATGTCTGAGCCAATCATAATTGCCAGTGGGGTGACCTCCGCTACGGTAGGGATCACTTTCGCCACTATGTTCTTGGATTTAAGGGATTGATCCTTAATCTGATTGCAATGTAACTCAGACTCGAAGTCTGTATCTCGCAGGACCAGTATGTCGTAGCTATCAGCGTAAGCCCCCCATTTAAAACGGGCTAAATGTTTAGACTCACCATTAGGGTCGGTTAAATATAGGACACCATCCACCATTCCTGCGTCGTACTTGTATAGCGTTTTTAACGCCAGCACGGGTGATCATCAGAGGCATATCCTGACCACGTTCATCATACCTCGCACAGCCAGTATTGATTCACCACTCCCGTTGGCGTTAGTACAATTCCAGGCATTCAGTACAGAATTGAAGCCTTATGCGATGATGTTATGTTGTTCTTTAGCCGCTTGAGTTTGAGCACTGCGGGCCAGCGCTTTCTCTTCATCGTAGTGAGAGCCATAGCCAGCAAGGACAGTCGTCGCGGCAAACAACAACATTAATTGACGATATTGGTTGTCTGTATTCGTAATTTTATCCATTTAGAACAATGAAATACCATGTTCATTTATAATCAAACACTAACAGAGATAATGGCTGGTGTGATTTTGCACCAACCATTTTATGTTTCCGGCGGCTGATGCTCCCGGCAAATCAGCAATGAATCTTCTTCACTCAATCTCTCTTTCGTCAGATTACAAAATCCCTGACCATCAATTTTTTGGTGGAACCGACAGCTATGGCAAAGACCAAAGCCAGGCACATTGTTGGTCCTCTGGATCCCGCGTAACAGTTCTAACAGCAGCTCTCTGAGCACGATCGCCCGTTCACCCATTGCCGATTCACTCTCCACTAAAAACGTGGGGGGCAGCAGGGCTTCCAGTAAGTTATTGGCCGACTCACTTAAGTGTAGATGGACGCTACGTTTATCACGGTCATCCGGCTTGCGAACAATCAACCCTTTGTTTTCCAAAAGCTTCAGCGATTGTGACACGGTACCTTTGGTGAGCCCAAGGTAGTCTGTCACGCCAAGCGGCGTATTGGAATAACGGTTGCAACGGGCCAGATACATTAACGCGCTAAGTTGTACTGGCTGGAGATCCGCCAGTAAAGGATGCTGGCGAAACCACATCCTTGTCAGGCTGGAAAGCCGGTCAAGTACGTCGAAAAGTGACATGTCGGGCATAACAAATCCTCCTCGGCATATAGTATCGATTAAAAACTATATTGACAAAGAATAAAAGCAGCGTAGCATAAATTATAGTATCGATTCGATACTATAATTTAAAGGAGATGTATCATGACTAAAGCTCGTTTCTATCATGCAGGTTGCCCGGTTTGTGTTTCCGCAGAACAGACACTTTTGCAGCATTTGTCTGCGGATGTTGAAATCGATGTGGTTCATCTGGGAGAGCAACCTGATCGGGTTGCTGAGGCTGAAGTGGCTGGCGTGAAATCTGTTCCGGCGCTGGTGATTGACGGCAATGTGCTGCATATTAATTTTGGCGCTCCCATTGAAGCGTTGAAATAGCTGGAAAGTTCGGGAAGTTGCGTTGGCGATTTCCCGAATATACAAGACGTTGGGGAAGGTAGCATGATGAAAACGACCGAAGAGTATCACCCGATAGATTGCGATCTTCATGATTATCTGGAAATCGCCTGCATGTACCACTATTGGTTGCGCATTGAACTAACGGATGGCACATGTTTTGATGCTAAAGCGCTGACGACGTGTACCACCGTGGAAAAAGAAGAATTTCTGGTAGTGGATCAATCTGAAAACCAGCAAGAAATCCGTCTGGATTTTCTGTCAGCGATCACCGCGCTGACGCCAGGAGCAACGTTTAGCACAGTAAATTTTCAGCGAGCCTACCGCGGTTAGACGGTATAAATTCGAATGTCGTGCGCCTGGAACGCTGTGGCGTACTCTTTGCTGATGTTGTCCTCTACAACAATCACATCGATATTGCTGCTTTCGGTAACGACATATCGGGCGACGGCTGGGATTTTTTCAGCCGTTAGCGCGACGATAGTTTCATTACATTGTTTAATCACCGCTTTTTTGAATTCACAATCCGCATAATCAAATCCCGTTAAGCCGGATTCAGGCGACATCGCGCAGCCGCCAATAAACCCCTGATCGAATAAAATGTCCTGCACTTGTGCGATGGCGGAAGCTCCCACGCACCCACCTGAAGATCTCTGCACCACGCCACCCAGCATAATGACTTCAAACAGTGGTTTTTTTAGCAAAACGGCGGCAATCTCCGGTGAATTTGTCACCACGGTTAACGCCAGTTCGGCGGGCAGAGCTTCTGCCATTGCCAGATTGGTGCTACCCGTGTCGATAAAAATACAGCTTCCAGATTTGACCAGTCGGGCACATCTCTGCGCGATGTTGCTCTTTTTGGCTACATTAATACTCTTGCGTACGTCGATGTCTTCGGATTCAGGGAGTGTAATGACCGCGCCACCATAAACTTTTTTACACACGCCATCTTTGCTCAATTCATGCAAATCACGACGAATTGTATGTTCAGAAACGCCTAATCGGTTAGCGAGTTCAGAACAAATGACCCTGCCGTTTTCTTGCAGGATCTGAAAGATAAGCGCCTGGCGCTGTTCCGGGAATGCGGCGTAATCGAGCATGGATACTCCAGGTGAAATAAAAATCGAGCAATGAAGTGCATGATCGTGCATTATGATTAACGATGTCAACATCCCATACAGGGGCCGTACTATTCTGGATACAACGGGAAGAGGTTCGCTATGAAGATTGCGCATATGGCGTTATGGACACAGGATCTCGAGCAGCAAGCTCGCTTCTGGGTCTCGTTTTTTGACGGCAAGATCAACGAGAAATACCGCAGTAAAACCAATCCTGGTTTTGAATCTTATTTTGTCAAAATTGGCGAGGAAATTGCGATTGAGTTAATGACCAAACCGGGTCTTATCGGGCAGCAACCTGACAATAATCGTTGCGGATGGGTACACCTCGCCATTTCTGTTGGCGGCAATGAAAATGTTGATGCCATTGCAATGCAAGCACAGGAACAGGGGATATTAGTCTCAGGTCCGCGCACTACTGGCGATGGTTATTACGAAGCGGTGATAAAAGATCCTGACGGCAATTTAATCGAGATTGTGGCGTAAGTCTTCAATCAATTACCTGCAAATAAAGAGTACCTGCTGCTCATTATTGATGAGCACAGCTCATAAGTTTGTCCTTCTTTTCCTCTCTAATCACCGACACATCGAGTCTCTATAATTTTACTGTTTTCAGCCCCCGGTGGTGCAATGTTGCCACCGTTTTGGAGAGTCGAATATGCAATACCAACTGGATGCCAGACAACAGGCAATCATCCCCATTGCGGCATTCACTGCCACAGGACAGATGGAAAAGCTGGACGTCGCGCTCAACACCGGACTGGATGCGGGACTCACGCTCAATGAAGTAAAAGAGATCC
The DNA here is from genome assembly GCF_030332785.1 of Citrobacter sp. Cpo069. Taxonomy (NCBI): domain Bacteria; kingdom Pseudomonadati; phylum Pseudomonadota; class Gammaproteobacteria; order Enterobacterales; family Enterobacteriaceae; genus Citrobacter; species Citrobacter sp. Cpo069. Next base: position 2,770 of record NZ_JAOWHD010000041.1, on the reverse strand, counting down.
TGCTACAGCTCTACGCATACTGCGGTTTCCCTCGCAGCCTGAACGGTCTGTCCTGCTTTATGTCGGTGGTGAAAAGTCGAAGCGAGAAAGGGCTTTCAGACGACGAAGGTAGAACGGCCACGCCGCCACCTGCAGACTGGAACAGTGTTCAGGCTGGGAGCCTAACTCAGACGCAACTGGTTGGACAGCCTGTAAGCGGTCCGCTGTTTGACTTTGCACCCGCTATTGATGTCTGGCTTAAAGCACATCTGTTTGGCGATATTTTTCAGCGAGATGTACTTGACTGGCAGGACCGTGAATGGGCGACCGTTTCGGCGTTGGCCGTTCTGGGCGGCGTTAACAGCCAACTGAAAAGCCATTTTGCGATATGCCTTAACATCGGGATCCTCCCTGAGCAACTCAGTGAGTTTATTACGATACTCGAACAGCACTGTGGAGCCGGGATTGGGGAAAATGCCCGTACGGTTCTTGATGAATGTCTGGTATGAACACCGCGGACATTATCCATACTGGAGTCACTATGAACGAACAATTTGATGGTAACAGCGTCTTTCCACGTGGAGAGAAAAATGAAGCGTATGCGAAGTATTTCACTGGCGACAGCTATCTGACCATGCTCTCCATGGAAGGCGTGGTAATTGGCAATGTCGCATTTGAACCGGGTTGTCGTAACTTCTGGCATGTTCATCATGAGGGTGGACAAATATTGCTGGTGACCGGTGGCAGAGGCTGGTATCAGGAGTGGAATAAACCGGCACGTGAGCTGAAAACCGGCGATGTCGTGCACATTCCGGCGGGAATGAAACACTGGCACGGCGCCGCGCGTGATAGTTGGTTTGCCCATATCGCCGTGGAAATCCCGGCCCCTGGCGCGTCGAACGAATGGCTGGAACCGGTTAGCGACGCTGAGTACAACATGCTGCCCTGAACTATGCTGGTTCTGGTAACACCTAATCCCTGAGGAGATCTCAATGGTCATGAATGTGAAGGGTTATGCTGCTCTGGCGGTGAAAGAAGATTTAGTCCCCCATAATTTTGTTCGTCGCGATCCGCGTGAAGATGATGTGGTTATCGATATTTTATACAGCGGTGTATGCCACTCGGATATTCACAACGCCTACAACGATTGGGGCGGTGCTAAATATCCGATGGTACCAGGGCATGAGATCATTGGCCGCGTGGTGCATGTTGGTAAGTCGGTAACAAAATTCAAAGTGGGCGATCTCGCAGGGGTCGGCTGCATGGTTGATTCGTGTCAACACTGTAGCGCCTGCGAGCAGGGGCTAGAGCAGTATTGCGAAGAAGGTAACACGCTAACGTATAACGATATCGACCGTCATGACGGCCTGCCTACTTTCGGCGGCTATTCTGACAAAATTGTCGTTACCGAAAAGTTTGTGGTGAAGGTCCCTGAAGGGATCGATTTACGCGGTGCGGCGCCGCTGCTTTGCGCCGGGATCACAACATGGTCGCCTCTGCGCCACTGGCAGGTAGGCGAGGGCAGTAAAGTCGCGGTTGTCGGTCTGGGTGGACTCGGGCATATGGCAATCAAACTTGCAAATGCGCTGGGCGCGGAAGTTACGCTGTTTACGCGTTCACCGGGCAAAGAAGCTGATGCCAGACGTTTGGGTGCCAGTCACGTTGTGCTTTCCACTGACAGTGAACAGATGAAAGCGACAGCGAATCAGTTTGATCTGATTATCGATACTGTGCCCTACGTTCATGACCTGAACCCTTATATCCCAACCCTGGCGCTAAGCGGTACGCTGGTGCTGGTTGGTTATCTTGGTGCGTTGGATCCGTTTCTGAATACGGTTCCCCTGATCCTTGGGCGTAGGTCTGTGGCGGGTTCAGTTATCGGCGGCATTGCCGAAACGCAGGAGATGATGGATTTTTGCGGTCAGCATGGTATTACCGCCGATGTCGAAGTGATCGATATTCAGGATATTAATCGTGCCTGGCAGCGGATGTTGAAAAGCGATGTGAAATACCGCTTTGTAATTGATATTGCCTCATTGAAATAAGTACAAAAAAGACGCGGATTTCCGCGCCTTTTCTTGTGCACAGAAAACCCCCAGCTAGGCTGGGGGTTCCGGAAAGCTTTCAGCTTTGGGCCAGTTATTAAAACCCCTTTTGATTTGTTAAAACACCTTGCGGTCTGGCAACTGCAAGGGTTAAACAAGAAATCAAAAGGGGGTCCCAATGGGGGACGAAAAGAGCTTAGCGCACACCCGATGGAACTGTAAATATCACATAGTTTTTGCGCCCAAATACCGAAGACAAGCATTCTACGGGGAGAAACGTAGGGCGATAGGCAGCATCTTAAGAAAGCTGTGTGAGTGGAAAAACGTGCGGATCCTGGAAGCGGAATGCTGTGCAGATCATATCCATATGCTTGTGGAAATCCCGCCCAAAATGAGCGTATCCGGTTTTATGGGTTATCTGAAAGGTAAAAGCAGTCTGATGTTGTATGAGCAGTTTGGTGATATGAAGTTTAAATACAGGAACAGGGAGTTCTGGTGTCGTGGGTATTACGTAGATACGGTGGGTAAGAACACAGCAAGGATACAGGAATACATAAAGCACCAGCTTGCAGAGGATAAAATGGGCGAGCAGTTATCGATCCCTTATCCGGGTAGCCCGTTTACGGGCCGTAAGTAACGAAGTCTGATGCAAATGTCAGATCGTATGCGCCTGTTAGGGCGCGGCTGGTAACAGAGCCTTATAGGCGCATCAGAAAAACCTCCGGCTATGCCGGAGGATATTTATT
>NZ_JAOWHD010000040.1:0-31322 GCF_030332785.1 Citrobacter sp. Cpo069 | reverse complement strand
CCGTAAGCGTGCAGTGAGAACCGTATTGACGAAGTGAAGCTGGTCAGGCAGGCAGAGTAACCCGCCACGGGAGCAGAGCACCCACCCGGTTCACAGGCCAGTCGGCGATGACATCAAGTACATAATGCAGATAGCGTTCCGGATCCACGCCGTTTAATTTGCACGTCCCGATAAGACTGTACAGTGACGCACCGCGCTCACCACCATGATCCGAGCCGAAGAACAGCCAGTTTTTTCTCCCCAGACTGACCCGTCGTAGGGCGTTTTCGGCAATGTTATTATCCACCTCCACCCAGCCATCTTCTGCATAGCGGATCAGCGCCGGCCACTGGTTCAGCGCATACCCGAACGCCTTCGCCAGTTCTGAGTGCCTTGAGAGGGTTTTCTGTTTCTCCCGCAGCCACCCCTCCAGTGACGCCAGCAGCGGCAGCACTTTTTGGTGCCGGACTGCCTGCCGTTCCTCTGCTCTTTTACCTCTGATCTCCGACTCGATGGCATACAGCTCGCCGATCCGTTTCAGCGCCTCCTCCGTCAGGACTGACGGGGTACGGACGTGAACATCGTGGATTTTTCGGCGGGCATGGGCCCAGCACGCGGCTTCCTTTATATGGCCGTCGCGGTAGAGCTCGTTGAACCCGGCGTAGGCATCAGCCTGCAGTACGCCACTGAAGCCTGCAAGATGGGTCTGAGGGTGGATACCTTTTCTGTCCGGGCTGTAAGCGAACCACACTGCGGGGGCCAGCGCTGATCCGGCGTTGCGGTCGTCTCGAACGTACGTCCATAAGCGCCCGGTCTTCGTCTTCTTATTGCCCGGCAACAGCACCGGGACAGGCGTATCGTCAGCATGGAGTTTGCCGTCGGTCAGGACATAGTGCTGAAGGGCTTCATCCAGCGGTGCCAGCAGACGACAACACGCATCCACCCAGCCCGACAGTACAGAACGACTCAACACTACACCCTGGCGGGCATAGATCTCCGACTGGCGATACAGCGGTGTGTGCTCTGCATACTTTGAGGTCAGCACTCGGGCCAGCAGCCCCGGTCCGGCGATCCCCCGTTCGATGGGGCGCGAAGGAGCCGGGGCCTGAACGATGCGATCGCACCGACGGCAGGCATGCTTTTCACGGACTGTCCGGATAACCCGGAAGGCGCTGCGCATCAGCTCCAGCTGTTCGGCGGCATCCTCACCCAGGTAACTCAGCGAACCACCGCACTCCGGGCAACGCGGCTCAGTCGGCAGCAGCCGCTTCTCATCCCGTGGGAGTGACTCAGGGAACGGTTTGCGGGTGCGGGTCTGACGCAGCGGGCGCTGCACTGCCGGGTCATCCACCCGGCCGGTCAGCGTATCGCTTTCCTGCTGCAGCAGGTTCAGGTCAGCTTCCATTTGCGCGATACGGCGGGATACCTTTTCGGAACGACTGCCGAAGTTCATCCGGCGCAGCTTATCCAGTTGCGCCTGCAGATGGTCTATTTCGCGTTCCCGGTTGCTCAGCTTTTCCTGCAGGGCGTGGATCAACGCTTCCTGTTCGGCCAGGCGCTGTTTCAGCAGAAGGATGTCGTCAGAAGAGGTATCGTTCATAAGCCTGTATTTTACCAGGCTTATTCTGCGACAACCAGGATAAAGAGCGCTACAACATGGTCAGGGATGTCAGTAACCGCTTTGGCTGTCGCCAGTCGATACCTTCCATCAGCATCGCCAGTTGCGCCGGCGTCAGGAACACTTTGCCATCGCGGGCTGAGGGCCAGGCGAAGCGACCACGTTCCAGTCGCTTTGTCAGCAGGCACAGACCATCGCCGGTGGACCAGAGCAGTTTTACCTGACTGCCGCTGCGTCCCCGGAAGATGAAGACGTGGCCGGACATCGGGTCATCTTTCAGCGCGGTCTGCACCTTTGCGGCGAGGCCATTGAAGCCGTTGCGCATATCGGTGATACCGGCAACCAGCCAGATTTTTGTGCCTGCGGGAAGATTTATCATACCGGCCCCCGCATCAGTTCGCGCAGGACAGTGCTCATGAGTTCAGCAGAGGGATGAGTCAGTGTTATTTCTCCTCCCCGACATTTTATGTGGCAGGTAGCGGGAGGAGAGCAGGATGGTAGTTCGAAGGTTGGGAGAGAAGAGCCCGCCTGAAGCTGCACGGGTATCAGGGCAGGAAGCGACGATGAGTTTTTTCGGGGCCGACAGACCCGCCCTTCACGCTGCCAGAGCCTTATCCATTTAAAGAGCAGGTTATCATTGACGTCATGTTTCCGGGCCAGTGCGGCAATACTGCCTTCTTCTTCAAGAGCCAGCCTGACCAGTTCCATTTTGAATTCAGGGGAATAGTGTTTCCGGGGAAGTCTTTCTTTAGCGCGCATGAGGTGTCCACCTGCAAAATAAGTGGGTGCTTAAGTTACAGGATCCTGGATTCGGGACCAGACGGTACTCAGACGACGCTTACGTTTCTCCTGTCCAGAAAATATCTCTATAAGATGTATCTAAATTTTTCGATAATCATGTTTACTAACATATAGACATATTTTTGAGTTTAGCTCTCATGCGCCAGTATGGGATGAATGGTTGTGGGGGCAGGTTTGTCGTACACTTTGCTAAACAGCCTGGAGGAAAACGATGAAAGAGACCGATATTGCTGGCATTTTGACAACGACCCGTACGATTGCGCTGGTGGGGGCAAGCGATAAACCCGATCGTCCAAGCTATCGGGTGATGAAATATTTACTCGATCAGGGCTATCACGTTATTCCTGTTTCACCGAAGGTTGCCGGAAAAACGCTGCTGGGGCAGCAGGGCTATGCGACGCTGGCAGATGTACCAGAGAAAGTGGATATGGTAGATGTCTTCCGTAATTCTGAAGCGGCGTGGGGTGTTGCTCAGGAGGCCATTGCCATCGGAGCGAAGACCTTATGGATGCAGCTCGGCGTGATTAACGAGCAGGCAGCCGTGCTGGCTCGCGATGCAGGGATGACGGTGGTGATGGATCGCTGCCCGGCGATTGAGATCCCGCGGCTGGGACTGGCGAAGTAAGGCTGATCTGTAGCCGAACAAAACGCACAGGCCCGATTAGCGAATCACCATCGGGCCTGTGTTAGCATCAATTGCGCAGGCGCGGGGCCTGAAGCTGTTTTCGAATTGTTCGCGCCAGTTCATCCATCGACGGTTGCTCCGGATGTTCTTCCTGTAGCTCACTACTCAGTTGCGCTTCGGCCAGATACGTATGCACTGGCAGACCATTATCGTCTTCCATCACCACGTGATACCAGGGAGCGGCGCGAAGTTCGTCGTTAACCGCCAACTCATCGGCTGACGGTTGATCAAGCGAATATTCCGGGTCGATATCCACGACCACTCCGAGGTAACCTAACAGGGAATGGCGGACCTGCTGGCCGATACCGAATTTGCTGGCAATCATAGTCACCTCCCGGGAAATAGATACCCTTTATGTAAGGGTAATATTCCACTTTTCAAGTTACATGATGCGACAGGCAAACCCTTTCAGATACAGCCCTTCCGGGTAGGTAGCGATCACCGGGTGATCGGCGGCCTGACGGAACTGCTCTATAAATTGTACATCACGACCAGCATCTATTGCGGCATCAGCGATGATTTTCTGAAATAAATCGGTGGTCATTAGCCCAGAGCAGGAGAAAGTCAGCAGCACACCGCCCGGATTGAGCAACTGAATAGCCAGCATATTGATGTCCTTATAGCCGCGGCAGGCGCCCATCAACTGGCTTTTGTTTTCGACAAATTTCGGCGGATCCATCACGATGACGTCGAATTTCTCACCACGATCGCGATAAGCACGCAGAAGTTTGAACACATCATCACGCACGAACTCAGCTTTGCTCAGATCCAGCTTGTTCAATTCCACGTTCTGGCGGGCAATATCGAGCGCTTCCTGAGAGGTGTCAACGCTGACAACCTGACGGCATCCGCCCATTAATGCTGAGACCGCAAAGCCGCCGGTATAAGAGAAACAGTTCAGCACACGCTGATTTTCCACATAACGACGCGTGGCCAGGCGGCTGTCGCGTTGATCGAGGTAATAGCCGGTTTTGTGACCATGCTGAATATCAACCAGCAGCTTCATTCCGTGCTCTTCAATCGGCAGCAGGGCTGGCGGAAGCTCACCCGTTACTGGCCCTTGAGTCAGCTCCATACCTTCTTTTTTACGTACGGCCACATCGCTACGGTCATAAATGGCGCAGTCCGGGAAAACAATTTGCAGAGCGCTAATCAGCGCGGCGCGTTGGTATTCAGCCCCCGCACTGAGCAACTGCAACACCAGGAAGTTGCCGAAGCGGTCAATGGTGATGCCCGGCAGGCCATCGGATTCTCCGGCGATCAGACGGTAACTGTCCAGACCGTCTTTTTTCGCCAGCCAGTCACGCCATGTTTGCGCTTGTTGTAGACGACGGGCGAAGAAATCAATATCGATGGACTCAGACTTGTCGAATGTCCAGACGCGTGCACGGATCTGCGACGCGGGTGAGTACGCGCCGCGTGCTAACCATTTACCCTGATGGTCAACAATATCGATGGTTTCACCGAGGTTGGCTTTACCTTCCATACGTGCGACAGCACCGGAAAATACCCACGGATGGCGGCGCAGTAATGATTTTTCGCGCCCTTTGGCTAACACTAAACGTACACTCATAATTTACTATTCTGTCAATTCAAAGAAATGGGCGCCATTGTCCTGAGTTTTACGCATATTTGCAACGCGCGCTGTGATGATAAGGAGAACCGCAATGTCGAAAGTCTGCATAATCGCCTGGGTCTATGGCCGGGTTCAGGGGGTAGGATTTCGCTACACCACCCAGCATGAAGCACAACGGCTGGGGTTGACCGGCTACGCGAAGAATATGGATGACGGCAGCGTAGAGGTTGTCGCCTGCGGTGAAAGCGACCGGGTAGAACAGCTGATGAAGTGGTTGAAAGCCGGGGGGCCGAGCAGCGCCAGGGTTGACCGGGTTCTCAGTGAACCACATCGTCCTGGCGACGAGCTAAAGGGATTTAGTATCCGCTATTAAATACATTTCACCGGTTTCGGCAGGCCGGCAATTTTAGTCGCCTGCTTGGCCGGACCTTTCGGGAACAGGCGGTAGAGATAACGGCTGTTGCCTTTCTCTTCGCCAAACTTGTTGGCCATCGCTTTTACCAGCATGCGGATAGCGGGGGAGGTATTAAACTCCAGATAAAACTCGCGGACAAAACGCACCACTTCCCAGTGTTCCGCGGAGAGCGTAATGCCTTCGTTTTCGGCGATTCTCTCCGCCAGCGCCTCGCTCCACAGCGTGGTATCTTTCAGATAGCCTTCGCTATCGGTACTGATTTCTTTACCTTCAAAGATCAACATAATTCGTCACTGCGTTAGTCAAACTGGCGGCAGTTTACCAAAAAAGAAAGCCCCGCATAAGCGGGGCTGGATAATGCGTGTGGACATCTTAATCGCGGCTGGCGAAGCCCAGAATACTCAGCAGGCTGACGAAGATGTTGTACAGCGAAACATACAGGCTAACGGTGGCACGAATATAGTTGGTTTCACCGCCGCGGATGATATTGCTGGTTTCAAACAGGATTGCGCCTGAAGAAATCAGAATGAACACCGCGCTGATTGCCAGATGTAATGCTGGCAGTTGCAGGAAGATATTGGCAACCATACCAATCAACACCACTACAACACCCGCCATCAGCATACCGCCGAGGAAGGACATATCTTTACGCGTGGTCAGCACATAGGCCGAGCAGCTGAAGAAGACCAGCGCCGTACCGCCCAGCGCCATGGCGATAACATCACCCATGCCTGCGGACAGGTATGTATTCAGCATCGGTCCCAAGATGTAGCCCAGGAAGCCAGTGAAAGCGAAAGCTGACAGAATACCAACCGGTTTATCCGCCGTTTTATAGGTCAGGAACATCAGACCATACATACCCACCAGCGTCAGGATAAGTCCCGGAGAAGGTAACATCAGTACGGTACTGGCGGTTGCGGTGATCGCTGAAAACGCCAGCGTCAGGCTGAGCAGGAAATAGGTATTGCGCAGCACCTTATGCGTGCTGAGTAGCGATGTACGCTCGCGCGAAGAACTAATAATACGATCCATGAGTCACTCTCTTATGACAGATGTAATTAATGATGGAGGATAATGAAATCAAGAGGAATGACACAGCGGTTTTACCCATCTTTACGCATTTTAGCCCGCCAGACTTAAGCATATTATTTCAACAAAAGTTCCCGAATTAGATGTTAGCACTGTATGTGCAAAAATGTCAGATCGCTATCTACCAGGTAACTGAAAAATATTGCGTTATTCCTGAATCTCTCTGACAGTGACATCGGTGTCTACATAAAACAGAGCAATAAGGTAAAGGGAATGATTCAACATAAATCGAAGATATTGACGTTTACGCTGTTGGCTGTCTGTTTGATGTCTATAAACGGCGCGGCGAGGGCGGCAAATGTTCCCGCAGGAACACTACTGGCAGAAAAACAGGAACTGGTCAGAAACAACGGCAGTGAGCCGGCATCGCTGGATCCGCATAAAGTTGAAAGCAACGTTGAGTTTAATTTAATCAGCGATATGTTCGACGGTCTGGTTGCTGTCAAGCAGGATGGGTCTATCGAACCCCGTCTAGCCGCGTCCTGGGAGAATAAAGGCAACGCTGTCTGGACCTTCCATTTACGCCCGGGCATAACCTGGTCAGATGGATCTGCTATTACCGCACAGGATGTCGTCTGGAGCTGGCAGCGTCTGGTTTCGCCGCAAACGGCTTCACCTTATGCTTCTTATCTGGGCAACATGCACGTTGCGAACGCGGTTGATATTGCCCAGGGGAAAAAAGATCCCTCTACGCTGGGAGTCAAAGCCCTGGATGATACCACGCTGGAAATTACCCTGACGCAACCGACGGCGGCGTTTCTGGCGATGCTGGCGCATCCATCTCTGGTCCCGCTGGATAAAGTGTTGATAGGTCGTTTTGGCGATAAGTGGACCCGGCCAGAGCATTTTGTCAGCAGCGGGCCGTACAAATTATCGCAGTGGGTGGTTAATGAGCGCATCGTTGCCGAGCGTAACCCACATTACTGGGACGATCGGCATACGGTTATTAATAAAGTTACTTATTTGCCTATTAGCTCAGAGTCGGCTGACGTAAATCGCTATAAGGCCGGTGAAATCGACATTGTGTATAGCGTACCGGTTAACCAGTTCGCGCAACTGAAAGAAACAATGGGGGATGAACTGCATGTCTCGCCTCAGCTTTCAACGTATTACTATCAGTTCAATACAACCCGCGCGCCGTTTAATGATCCGCGCGTGCGCCGGGCGCTGAATATGGCGTTGGATAAAGACATCATTGCGCAAAAGGTGATGGGGCAGGGGCAGCGAGCAGCGTGGGTTATCAGCCAGCCGGAAATAGGTGGGGTGAAACTGCATGCGCCGGAGTATGCGTCATGGCCGCTCGAAAAACGTATTGCTGAAGCCAAAAAACTGCTGGCTGAAGCCGGTTTTGGTCCTGAGCATCCGCTTAGCTTAAATCTGCTCTACAACACCTTCGAAACGCACCAGCGTATTGCGATTGCCGCATCGTCGATGTGGAAGAAAAACCTTGGCGTCGAGGCGAAGCTGCAAAACCAGGAATGGAAAACCATGCTGGACACTATGCACACCGGTAATTTTGACGTCGTGCGCTATGCGTGGATAGCCGACTATGATGATGCCTCAAGTTTCCTCAATATCTTCCGGACCGGTGATAGCGAGAACACCACCAAGTACAGTAACCCCGCCTTTGATGAAGCGATGCGTAATGCGGCGAAAGCAAGTTCACTGGAAGAACGCGGCAAATACTATCAGCAGGCTGAAGACCTTTTAGGTGAGGATGTGCCCGCGATTCCGGTTTACCACTATGTCCGCACGCATCTGGTGAAGCCGTGGGTGGGGGGATTTGCGCCGGATAACCGGGGAAATTACTACACCAAAGATATGTACATCAAAAAACATTAAGTGCTATAGCTGGTATTCGTGCTGAATAAATGGTCAATCTGTTGTTATTTCAGTCGATTAACAACATTTTGGCTATTTTTCAGGCAAACGAACACATTGGTGCTTTACAGGTCCGTTCGGGATGTTTATAGTGCGCCTCATTGGAAGCGTGGCCGAGCGGTTGAAGGCACCGGTCTTGAAAACCGGCGACCCGAAAGGGTTCTAGAGTTCGAATCTCTACGCTTCCGCCAAACATAAACCCCAAGCTATAAAATAGTTTGGGGTTTTTTCATTTTGCTCGGTTTATATTTTGCCTTCCTTTACTCGTCTTACTCGCGCAAGGGCAACTGCGCACCTGACCGGTTGAATGCTGGTGAACTGAGTAATCCCCCGCCTCGCAAGACCTACATGAGCGAACGTCTCTTCATTAGTCGTGCTATCCATAGCAAGCCCAGCATAATAGCCAGATAGCCCATAACGTAATTTCCCTGTTGCTTTCGTTCAGAAATCGTCGGGTCGGCAGCCCATGCCAGAAAGGCGGTAACATCCCTGGCATATTGCTCCTCAGTTTCAGCTTTTTTCGACGCTGGGCTCCATTGGATCTCCCCACTCGTCAGCGGTTTTGGCATGTTAATCACACCGCCAGGAAAATAGCGATTAGCCTTCAGTTCGGGATCGGCAGGCAGATAGCCGGTTAGCAGCGCGTAAACGTAATCTGCCCCCTGGTCCGTGTAGGGCAGAAAAGCATCTAACAAAAATTGTGGGAATCCGCGATCGTATGAGCGGGCACGGACGATATAGCTCAGGTCAACGGGTTCAGCGCCATTATTAAGGTAGCGTGCTTCCCGGTCGTTTAGATATGGTGATATAAAGCTGTCATTTAGCGTACCGTCGCGCTCACCTATCTGGCCGTCATCCTGAATCGCAGGAAACTGATAGCCGCTGGCGATACTTCTTGCTTCCTCAACCGTGAGTTCCAGACCACCGGGTCTGGTCAACGTCCGAAAGGTAAGGTGTTTCATGCCGTGACAAGCGCGACACTTCTCTTCATAAACCTGCAGACCACGTCTAAGCTGTTCCTTATCATATTGACCGGTAATGCCGCTGAAGCTCCATTCCTGGCGTTCAGGCGTGGCTTCCTGCGCATATGAGGAACCCAGCCCCAATAGAGAAAAGGACAGGACGCTGAATTTCAATAGTTGTTTCATCCTCAATCCTGTTTTTCCAAAAAACGACGGCAAGGTAAGACGATTAAAAACCAGGCAAACCAAATCAGTGTCGAAAGCTGGGATGCGGCACGAATCCAACCCTCTTCATTACGAAAGCCATCAAGAAGATCCGGGCCAACCAGCGCTTTCGACCCTAACCAGCCTAAAAAGCAGGCATTAATAACCCATAGCCAGTATCCGCACTTAACCAGTTTGCTGTAATGGCGAAAACGAGCTCGGGAAGTATCAAGCCAGGGCAGAAAATAGAAAATCAGTATCGAACCGCACATCGCGGCTAGTCCCACGAATTCATTCGGGAAGCAGCGCAAGATGGAGAAGAAGGGAAGGAAATACCATTCCGGCGCAACAATCGCGGGTGTAATCGTTGGGTCCGCAGCAATAAAGTTGTCGGCGCTGCTCAGATAGTGCGGTGCGAAGAATAAAAACCAGGCGAAAACCATCAAAAAAAGAGTGATTTTGATAGCATCGAGATCGGTAATTTTGTAATCGAACAACAGGCTCCTGGACTCTTTCTCGCTAAACTTCTTTTTCATCGCTTGGGCAAACGCCGACTGTACGGTACGTATATGGATAACCGTGGCGACGATAATCACGATGGGAAGAATAAAGTGGATAACAAAAAAGCGGCCAAGCATCGGTGTCCCCGGCGTATGGCTGCCGACTAAATATGCGTAAATTGAATCACCCACCAGCGGGATAGCCTGGGCAAAACGGGTAATTACAGTTGCCGCCCAGTAGCTTTTTTGCCCCCAGATAAGGCTATAACCAAGAAACGCAGTTATCATCAGCAGGATATACAGCGTGACGCTAACCATCCACATTGTCGTCCAGGGCTTGCGGTAAACGTTGTAGTACATACCACGAAAAATATGCAGATAGCAGGCAAAGAAAAAGAGCGACGCGCCAATAGCATGCATGTTGCGTAACAGCTCTCCATGGCGAACCGCGCGCATAATATGAATAATGGAGTCAAATGCCAGCTCAGCCGTCGGCACGTAAAACATCGCCAGCACAATACCCGTAAGGATCTGCACCCCGAGCATAACCAGCAGGATAGCGCCGATTGCAAATACCCAGAGTCCAGCAACAGAGCGAGGAAAAGGGATACGCCCGCGAAGCGAATAGACAAGCTCATTCCTCATTTCAGACTTCCTTCGTGCCGATACGCACGACCTGCCCATCGGAATGAATAACGTAGTCTGGGATTGCCAGGTTGGCAGTCGCGGGCCCGCGTGTCACGCGCCCGGAGGTATCAAACTCAGAACCGTGGCACGGACAAATCCACCCCTCCCCTCCCGGTCGGGCGTTGGGTACACACCCGGCATGTGGGCAATAACCTTGAACTACCAGCCATTGAGGATGGGCTGCAGAGACCCTGGCGCTGTCTGGCTGTGGGTCGATAAGCGTATCCAGGTCGGCACTTCTGGCAGTAATGATTTCATCCGTGGTGCGATGGTGAATAAGAATCAACTTTCCTTGCCATACACGTCTGACGGTTTGTCCAGCAGCAACACCTGCAAGAGAGACATCAATCGGTTCATTTTCCCCAAGCGCTTTTTCATCCGGACCCAAGGCCGAAACCAGCGGCCAGACTGCAGCCGCGATGCCTGCTGCACCGACAAATTTTGTCAGTTTACACAGGCATTCCCTACGTTGTTCCTGGATTTCGCCGTCTGGAAGTTTATTCTCTGCCACCTCGTATACCTCCCTGAGTATCGCGGATTAACGTTTGTCGATACGCGCGTAAATTTCCTGAAAGCGCTTGTCAGCAATACCTGGTGCTTTGAACGCTCGGTAGCTTTCTGGTAACGAGGCATCTCCAACCTTAATCAGCATCACCATGCCCTGTGCGTAATGCGGTGTACATTTGATGCCGTAAAACCCGGCATTGTCATAAGTAACTTCGATCTCTTCATCTATTTTTCCCATAAATCCAGGATAGCCAGCCGGAGACAATTCAGCGATTGAAGCCGCGTTGTGGCTCTTATGTTTACGGATAAACTTCACCGTATCCCCTGGCTGGATCTCCAGATAATCTGGCTCATAGACCATTGGTCCCCCAGCCCCACGATTTTTCATCAACACTTCGTGAGTTTGTGCGAAGGCAGAAGAGGCGAAGGCGAGTAAACACAAAATTTGCAGACTCTGTTTGAGGTATTTCATTGATTCTTCCTTAAAATTCATCAGGCCGTTGATAACGAATAAAACAATTTTCACCACCCGCATCCTTTTCAATGATGGCGTTGATTCCAAACCAGGTGTGGAGGTTTTCGCGGGTAAAAACGGTGCAAGGTTTCCCCTGCATCGCCATATGTCCGGACGTCATTACGATGATGCGATCGCAGAACATCGCGGCATGATTAAGATCGTGCAGAGCGGCAATCACCGTGAGTTTTTCACGTTTAACCAGACTCAGCAGGCCAATCTGATGTTGAATGTCGAGGTGGTTGGTGGGCTCATCCATCAGCAACAACTTCGGTTGTTGCGCCAGCGCCCGGGCGATATGCAGGCGCTGTTTTTCTCCCCCTGAAAAGGTATGCCAGCAGCGATGCTGTAATTCACTGAGATCGACCTTTTCCAGCATAGTTTGCACAATATCGTCATCTTTGGCGGACCAGGGGGAGAGCATGCTAAGCCAGGGGGTTCGCCCCAGAGAAACGGCTTGTAAAGCGGTAAGACGCTCGCTGGTTTCAGCCTGTTGTTCGACCAGCGCCACCTGTTGCGCAAGATGACGCCGCGAATAATGCTGTAGCGCCTTATGTTGCAGAGTGATGTACCCGGAGGTCGGCTTCAGCAAACCGGCCAGCAGTGAAATCAGTGACGTTTTGCCCGAGCCGTTGGGACCAATGATGCCGACAAACTCACCGGGCGTTACGCTGAGTGAAATGTCATCAACAATCGTCTTACCTTTAACCCTCCAGCGCAGATTACAGGCTTCAATAACGGCTTGTGCAGAGTTCACAAGGGGGGATACGAGATTCACCGTCATTTGTTCTGGTTTCCTCTAATCAGAATGATTGAAAACGCAGGGGCGCCAACCAGAGCTGTGATCACGCCTATTGGTAGAACCTGGCCGGGGAGTAACGTGCGGGAAATAACATCTGCGATAATGAGGAAAATCGCGCCGGTAAGCGCACTCACTGGCAGCAGTCGATGATGCTGGTTGCCGACCAGCAGACGAGCGGCATGCGGGATAACCAGACCGACGAAGCCGATCGCACCAACAATGGAGACCATAATTGCCGTCATGCCGGTGACGGCGGCAATCAGTACTGCACGGGTACGTTTTACTGGAATGCCCAACGATGCCGCAGACTCAGCGCCAAAGGAGAAGGCGTCGAGATGACGGGCATAACAGAAGCACAGCACAATACCGACCAGAGCGGTAGGAATGGCTAAGACAACATCGGGCCAACGTACACCGCTCAAATTACCTAACAACCAGAACATAATTCCACGCGCTTGCTCGGCATTTGCTGAGCGGGTGATGATGAGCGACGTAATTGCATTGAAAAGCTGCGAGCTGGCGATGCCGGCAAGAATGATTTGGGTTGTCACACCGCCGCCTTGTCTACCGCCAGCAGCCATTGCCAATAGTGCAACGAACATAAATGCCGTTAGCGCGCCAATGAAAGCCCCCAATGACATGCTGATAACGCCGGCCCCAAGCCCGGTGAGAGCAATCAGCACCGCTCCGGTGGATGCTCCGGCAGAAATCCCCAGTAGATAAGGTTCGGCGAGTGCATTGCGTAGCAGCGACTGTAACACTACGCCGGAAACAGCCAGGCAGGCACCGCAACTGGCAGAGACCAGCGCTCGGGTCAGGCGATAGTTCCAGACGATCCCTGCATCCAGCGCATCGACAGGATAGTGGGTATCAAAAAGATGATTTGCCAGCGTACTGAGCACATGCCGCCAGGGGATCAGCGTTTCGCCGATGGAAATCCCCGCCAGCAGTACGCAGCACATCAGCGCACTGACCCAGACGGTATGCCCACCGACTCTCACTGCAAGCAGACCAAAGGCACGACGCATCCTGCGTGGATCACTCATGATTATCTGCGTTCCTGAGTAACAGAGATGCGCTATACCGCGCAGGATATAGCGCAAAACGTAGATTAATGAGCAGCCTGCGGATGAGCTAAGCCATATTCAACCAGGGCATCAGCCAGTTTTTCTAGCCCATCAATAGTTCTGATCCCAGCATTCATTGTCTGTACGTCGATGACCGGCAGATGGTTTTCCTTAACGGCAGGAACCAGCGTGGTGACAGGATCGGACTTGAGGTATTCCATCTTGATCTTCCAGTCATCTGCCGGGAAGCGGCGACGGCTCATCTCGCCGAGCACAATGACAGAAGGATTAGCTTTAGCGATAGTTTCCCAGCCCACTGTTGGCCATTCTTCGGCAGAATCAATCACATTCTTCACACCCAGTGTTTGGGCTATCCATGCTGCTGGGCCAAACTTTCCGGCAACGTAAGGATCGAGCTGTAAATCGGCACTTGAAAACCAGAACACGGCAGAAACATTCTTATCAATACCGGTAATTTTATTTTTCGCTGCGGCTTCACGTGCTTTAAGGCTGGCAATCAGCGCTTCGCCTTTATCCTGAACATCGAAGATTTTTGCCAGATCGGCGACTTCCTGATACACCATGGTGATATCAAACATCCCTTTACGGACACCATCACCACCATCTTCGTTATCTTTCGCACAGTCAGCTGGCGCGGTGTAAACAGGAACCTTCAGTTCACTAAACTGTTCATAAGAGGCAACCGTGCCAGCTGGGCCGATTTGCCACTCAAACTGGCTGGCGACCAGATCCGGTTTTTTAGCCAAAATCCCTTCAAAGCTCGGAATATTTTGCGCAATAACGGCAACTTTTTCATTTTCTGTTTTATAGGTGTCCAGTACCGGGCCAAACCACAATGAAGTACCGACGACGCGATCGGCAAGCCCTAATGAATAGAGGATCTCGGTACTGTTCTGACCCACCGTTGCCACGCGCGTTGGTGCCTGATTAAAGGTAATATCGCGGCCGCAGTTTTTAATCGTCAGAGGATATTCAGTTTTTGCCGCGTTAGAAAAACCGGAAGCGAGCAGCAGAGCAGTGGTACCAAAAATAGCCAGAAGCGTTTTTTTAGAGGAGTAAAAGGTAGAATTAGCGTGCATTGTCATCGTCCCGTTGATGCCAGAATCTTAAGGTCTGGTCATGGCTCATTTCATTCCATATATCGGGAGGAGACATGAAGATAGATGACATTGAATCGTGAAATTTAAGAATAAAGATATGCGAAAAATGCAAATAATCCTGACTTAGCCAAAATCTTATTCATAAATACACTACTGCTTGTGTCAAATAATTCATCCCATGGACCATCCCGTCCACTCAATGGTATACATCATTGACAGCAGGTCTCCTGACTCACGGTAATCAGAATATCAGCCTTCCCATAAAGATAAACTTTACAGTGACCAGTGGCTTATTAGCCACACAAGGATATTCTGCATCCGCCTACAGTTGCGGGGGCAGTTATGGAATTGAATTAAATAATTCTCACCATATTCCTATTCATACACAAAATGTAATGAAATGCTGTCGAAAGTGACTCTAACGGCAATTGTTAACAAGGTCAACCACGGAATGTAAGAGGTAAAGAGATAATGCCGTTCTGAAAATGATCAGTAAAAACAATAGGATGTAAATGCATTCCTCTGTGTGTTGCTATAAATGAAAATAACAACAGAAAGCTAAATGAGAATTGATTGATGTTGATCAAACTACGAGCATGATTCAATCTCTGCGTATGAAACATATTGATCACCATCAAAAATGCTGCGGATTGGTGTTTGAATCCTTTTTTTATGAACTCTCCATATGTACCAATTGCCATTCATCCTGCATATCCATAATCACCTTAAAATTATTACGCATCCAGAAGTGATATCCTCCGGGTAAAAAATGATGGGTGTGAAGATACAACGTTTTATATTGATGTTGCTGGCAGAATACATCTGCTAAAGCAAACAATTGGCTACCAATTCCCTGTCTACGATAGCGTTCATCCACGTAGCAACGACAAATTTCTGCCGTTTCACGCAAGTTGTAACGCCCACGCAGTTCAGTAATACGATCATTATATTGACATACCGCCAGTGTGGCGATTAATTCTTGGTTTTCACTCCATGCGCAAAGCAATAAATTTCTTTCCTGTAACAGATACTGTTGTTCGAGATCAAAGAGATCTTCTTCGGCAGAAGGCATGGATCTGCCGGCATTGAAGAATAAATTAAGATGCTCAATAAGGAACGACTGAACAGCAGGAATATCGGCGTGAGCCATCTCACTAAATCTAAATGGGATCATGGCATGCATAACTCAATCTTAGAATGGAAAACGATAATAACAATAAGCCTCCTTTAAAAACAATATTGAGCGGCAAGAGTCAGAAATGCAATTATCTTTGGCGCTATTCTGCATACGGATTATAAATGGGAATCGTAAGTCCCTGCTGCTGGCGACGGTAGTGACCACGCCGCTGAGGGGATTTGGGGGGCCACAATCGGATGGTGAGGCGCTTGCTTGTGACTGGTTCCCGTCGCAGCCGTCGCCTTCATCTGGCAGTGCGAATTTGCCATGAACAACGTACTGCTTCTTTGCGTCGGGATGCTGATGTTACTCACCGCACGCCAGAAGACCAACACGCTGTGTTCCGTTTTACCACTTACCTGCACCACTAACTCTCAAAAATGAGAGGCCGATCCTCTGAGCAGGACTTTTGTCCTCAATCACCTCACAAACGTCTGGTTACAATCCCTGCATATCTTCAATACCCATAATTCAGGAATTGTTATGACTGCACATATTAATGCCAAGCCAGGTGATTTCGCGCCAACCGTTATTATGCCGGGCGATCCGCTCCGTGCTAAATTTATTGCCGAAAATTATCTAATGGATTACCGTGAAGTCACCAATGTACGTAATATGCTGGGTTATACCGGTTTATATTTTGGGCAACCTGTTTCGGTGATGGGACATGGAATGGGCATTCCTTCAATGACGCTTTATGCCCATGAACTGGTACATGATTTTGGTGTGCAAAGAATTATACGTGTCGGCAGTTTAGGGGCAACACAACATCATGTCAAAATGCGCGATATTATCCTGGCCGTCGCCGCCGGAACGGATTCAGTCACAAATTTAAAACGTAGCGCAGGCTATGCGATGGCAACATCCGCCTATTTCCCATTATTGCAGCAGGCGTGGACGCTGGCACAGAAAGCCGGTATTGATATTAAAGTGGGCAATGTTTTCAGCGGCGATCTTTATTACGACCCTGACGAAAATTTAATACCGGCATTGGAAAAATTCGGTGTGCTGGGTGTAGATATGGAAGTAGCAGGCTTATACGCTTTAGCGCATCAGTTTAATATTGAAGCGCTGGCTATTTTAACTGTCTCCGATCATTGCCTGACCGGAGAAGAAACAACCGCAGAAGAACGACAATTGACCTTTAACAACATGATTGAGTTGGCGCTAAATACTGCTGTTACCGCTTAGTTCCGGCTTTTAATTGAACCAATCAGAGATGGCATTATATGAAGAATAAAATAGCACTTACGCTGATTAGTTTTCTGGCAAATTTTATTATGGCAGGGTTTGCCAGTCAGTTCGGTATGCTAATCGAACCGATTGCAGTACGCTACGGCGCCGATGTGAATACCGTTGCTTCGATATTTTCGTTGCTCAATGGTGGAGCATTAGCCGGCACTATCGCCGCCTTTTTCCTGATTGAGAAAATCGGTGTGAAGCGTATGACGCTCATTATCTATTCGATAGTGTTCCTTTGCGCTCTGGTAATGCATTTAAGCCCTGGCTTATGGCCTGTGATGGTCGCCATGACCCTGGTGGGCTTTTGCGGTGGGATCGGTCTGTGCGTGGCGGGAACGATTGTGGTATCGGTCTGGCAGGATCGTATTCAAAGTACGATGCTGGTGGTGCAGGACGCCACTTTCAACGTTGCGGGCGTGGTTTTTCCGCTGATCACGACCTTCGCCCTGACGCACAATATGTCGTGGAGTTACAGCTATCTAAGCGTGGGTATGGTGGCCTTACTCACGCTGGGCGTTGTGGCGCTCACCCGCTTTACTGCCTGCGAGACGGCGCCCACGGCAGATCGGACAGATAAGGTAAAATCGGAGTGGAATCCAGGGATCATCAGCGGAGGCATTGGCCTGTTCTTAGGTATGCTGGCGCTGTACACCTTCCTGACCTGGGCACCATTATTTGTGAAGAACAAATTTGGCATTCCCTTTGAAGAAGCAGGAAATATTATTACGCAATACTGGGGCGCTGCGCTGGTCGGGGCATTAGTATCAACCGTCATTGTTTCTCGGGTGAAGATACATTATTTCCTGCTAAGTATTATTCTGCTGGCTAGCATTATTACCACAATTATCGTCACGAAGGATAATATCTCCGGGCTTGATTATCTGGCATACAGTTACGGGTTTGTCTGTGCTGCGCTGTATAACTCATTTATTGCCTATGGTGTTTCTTTCGTGAAGCGTGCGAGCAGTCAGAACGTTTCTTATATTTTAATTAGCGGCAGTGCCGGGGCCATGTTTAGTCCGGCGATCAGCGAGCTCATGGAAAAAACAATGGGATTGCAGAAAATTATGTACGCGATACCGGTGTTGTATTTAATTATCTTTGTCATGTTGATGGTGACATTAAAACTCAAACGTAATTAAAAGCACTGATAACACTTACCTCTTTAATTAAATAGCCAGTCGCCACACCATTTATATGGTGGGGCGATACTCAACCTTACTCAAAGGAATTGAAAAATGCTGAAGAACAATAAGTTAATGATTAAAAAAATAATCCTGGGTGCAGTAGTGGCAATGAGCTGTATGCAAGCATTCGCGGCTGACTATACTGATGGCAACATCCGTAAAAATGATTTTAACTGGATGCAGATGAACTTAATGCAAAGTGTGGACGCGAAAGTGCCATATGGTATTCGCAATGACACCTATCTGGAACTGGAGTTTGGTGCACGCTCTGGCATTATCGATCTGTACGGTTATGTGGATTTCTTTGATATTTTGGATCGCGAGCAGGACGATCGTCATGGGGGGGATAACTTCTTTGCCAAGATATCTCCGCGTTTTTCCCTGGACGCCATTTTTAATAAAGATTTATCCGTTGGGCCGTTTAACGAATTCTATATTGCAACGGTAAATAACATTGGCGACCGGGAATTATTTGAACATTACGTTGGCCTGGGTACAGATGTGAAGGTCCCGTGGTTTGGTCTGGTGGGAATGAACATCTATGCGCACTATGTTCGTGAAAACTACGGTGCGGATAACGAAGGAAAGTGGGATGGCTATATGTTCTCGACTAACTGGTCGACGCCATTCTATACCTTTGCCAACGGCAGTTATCTGAACTATCAGGGGTACTTTGACTACCAGTTCGCCGCGAATAAGATTGCTAATCAACCGTTATACAGCAATAACGCGATTGAATGGTATAACGGTATCTACTGGCATTCAGAGCATTATGCAGTCGGTTATGGCCTGAAGTATTTCCGTAACATGGCATTGATGGAAAACCACGGCGGAGCAGGGCGTACCACCGGGCTCGGTCACTATTTCAGCCTCACCTATAAGTTCTGATTGCGCCGAAATGACACACCAATGCTCTGTTAACGAGCGTTGGTGTGTCAGTCAATGATGTCATTGCCGAGAAATTTACGCAGCCCATCCAGATCCTTAATTTCCAGTCCTTGCTTCGTTCGCGTTACCAGCCCGGCATCCGTCAGCGCTTTAACCGCCCGCCGATAGACCCGGTCGGTTGTGCCGAATCGCTCAGCTTCCTGGTATTTTTTATGGAAACCATCCATCGGCTGCTTGTTCTGATGCTGACGATACAGGTCATACGCCACGTTATGTACGATAGGGTAGAGCATCCGGTGCAGGAAGATTTCCAGCATATCCTGATAATCAATCGCCATTGCACTGGCAAAAAATATCGCCAGTCTGGGGTGCTGATTTAGCGCTTCTTCCAGACGGTCACAGCTGCACACCGCTACGGTCAGTGGTTCTTCCGCGACGATATCAAGCTGGCAGCGATACCCAGTAAAAAACTCCATTTCACCAAACAGCTGCTCGTCGCATTCCATGGCGCCCAACTGGAATCGGCGGCCATTCTCCGCGCTGTAACGCAGCGAAATTCTTCCGGATTGCACCATAATCAGTCGATCGACAACCTGTCCCTGGCGGTATAGATACTCATCTTCCTGGATAATCTGCGTTTCAGAGAGCAGTTCCTCAAATATCTTCTCAATCAAGGCATCATCCTGCTGCCAGATGTTGTGAAAACGACCTTTCGTGAGGGGTTTAAGCTGCATGACTCAACGTCTTATTGTTTAAGATAATTCTTATCTCAGACTGTATGCCATCTGCTGGGCAATGTCATTAAGAGCGCGGGGCGGATAATAAAAGGACCAGCACCATGCTGGTCCTGACACACTAAGGATGGCTGATAAAGCGAGACAGGCGCTGGCGCAGCAGGCGGTTTTCCTGGCGTAACTGAGCGTTCTCCTCCAGCAACGTCAGCGCAACGGCAATCCCTGGCCAGTCAAGTTCCAGCTCCTGACGCAGGCGCACCGCGCGACGCATTACTGTCAGCGCATGATCGTCAAACGTCTCGTCTTCATGGGGTTCTATCACCCCTAAGCCGACAATCTCATGCAGTTCTTCTTCTGACACACCGGTGTACAGACAAAATTCGGTAATGGTAAAAGTGACGGTAACGTTAGCCATTATGCTTTCCCCCACTCTTTGCGCGGATCAAAGGTCTTTTGTGCATCCGCCAGCTGTTGCCACAGGGCAGCACTGGCGTCGTCAGGTTTCGGTGGCATGACTATTTTGATCACCGCATACAAATCGCCGGTATGTTTTTTACTTACCAGACCCTTGCCTTTAATGCGGAGTCGCTGGCCGGCCTGGCTGCCCGCAGGAATGGTCAGCAAGATGCTCTCTTTCAGCGTCGGAACGGTTACTTTCGCACCCAGCGCAGCTTCCCACGGCGCGAGGGGAACGACAACTTCCAGATCCTGATTAACGATATCGAACAGCGGATGCGGTGCAATATGAATCACCAGCCACAAATCACCGTTCGGCCCACCGTTTTCGCCGGGGGTGCCCTGGCCTTTCAGACGGATACGCTGACCGTTACCGACGCCAGCCGGAATTTTCACATTCAGCGTTTTAGGAATTTCTCGTTCTACCATGCCAAACGCATTATAGACTGGCAGGTTGTAACTGATAGTGCGGCTATGTTCAGTAAGCGTTTCTTCGAGGAATACGGCAACTTCAATTTCGATATCGTGCCCGCGGCTGGCAGGGCGCTGGCGCGACTGGTGCGCACGCTGGCCAAAAATGGAGGAGAAGATATCGTCGAAATCTTCGGCGCTGTAGCTTTGATTCTCTCCTTGCTGGAATTGAGGGCTGAACTGTGGGTCGTTGCGGTGCTGCCACAGCTGGTCGTACTCGGCGCGTCGCTGCTCATCACTCAATACTTCCCAGGCTTCTGCAACCTCTTTAAACCGGGCCTCTGCGTCAGTCTCTTTGCTGACATCAGGATGATATTTACGGGCGAGTCGACGATAGGCGGTCTTGATTGTCTTGAGATCGTCTGTCGGTTTCACGCCCATAATGGCGTAATAATCCTTTAATTCCATAGCGTTCTCTCGTGTAAATCAACACTTGCAGAAGGTGAACCCTGACAACAGGTATCACCGCTAAGTTTAGGGTAATCCTGATAACGGCGAATGCCAACCGGGAAGGGAGGATATTGCGATAAACGATGCAGGCATTGCACCACCAACAGCGCAGTTGAGGTTACGTCATCTGTTGTGTGGTGCGAAAAATGAGATTAGCTAAACATCAGGATTTGCTTATCAGGAAGCGGACCGTATCAGCATAGTTTTGCACGAATGCATTAAGGTCATCTGACTTCAGTCCTTTTGGATTGATCATATATTTTCCGTTGATAAAAATGGCGGGCACACCGGTTAAATCAACTGCCTTCGCCATTTCTTGCTGCTTAGCGGTCAGTGATTTCACGGCAAAGCTATTCCATGCCGCATCATAATCACTGGCGCTGACGCCCGCGCTGATAAATACGTTACGAATATCCTCCGCTGTTTTAACGGTTTGTTTTTTCTGAACGGCATCAAAAAGCAACGGCTTAACTTTATCTTGTACGTTCAACAGCATGGCGACGGACCAGGCGTGGGTCATGTCTTGCCCCAGCGGACCTAAAAAGTCGACGTGGTATTCGGTGAGTTTGACATCTGCAGGCAATACTTTTTTCACGTTATCAGTGATTTCGAAAACTTCATCGTACTGATAACAGGAAGGGCAATAGAATGAGAAAAACTTCAGTGCGGCTGGAGCGGAAGCGACAGGTTTTTCCAGTGAGATATACTCTTTGCCGTCGGTAAATGATGCTGCCTGAGCGCTAACTGTAAAAAGTAACCCAATCAGGGGTAATAAATATTTTTTCATTTCCATATACTCTAAATAACATTTAATAAACAAATTATCTGCTAATGAATACGTTATTCATTGCGTCTGAATATAATAAGGAAATTCTCTGGAAATGCGCTGACCCTTACTTTCATTTACGCATCAGTACGTGGTGGGCATTATCTGTGTGCTGTCATGGAAATATCTTTCGGCATTCTTCGTAAATAGTGAATGATAACTTGTGTGATATTTTCATGGGTGTTTTTAGCAATGTTATAGTGTAATAAATAAAAACGGGAATATGATTAATTATCATTTCGTTTTTAAAGCGTAAATTGCAGGTTGTTGCGTTAAGTTCTGCAAATAACTCCGTAGATTTTCTTTTTCTTGTCGTGCGTGAATGAATAGGGTAAGTGTCAGAGATGAGCAACCCAAATGGATATCGCTATGATCGACCACCTGGATCACCTGGTACTAACCACCAATCATGAAGAGGCTTGCGTTCGTTTCTATGTCGAGCTTTTAGGTATGAGGCTGGAAACCTTCGCGCAAGGTCGGAAAGCCTTCGTCTTTGGCAATCAGAAAATCAATCTCCACATTCGGGGAAAAGAGTTTGAACCCAAAGCCTACGCGCCAACGCCGGGGGCGCTGGATTTATGTTTTATCACCACGCGTACGCTGGAAGAGGTGATGGAGACGTTTCAAACCCACGGAGTCGAGATTATTGAAGGGCCCGTTGCACGTACCGGTGCGACAGGACCTATTCGCTCGGTGTATGTCAGGGATCCCGATCTTAATCTGATTGAAATCGCGGTATATCCAGCAGATAGCAGGACATAACTTTACAGCGGAAAGGTTGCCAAAACCTGGCGAGTGGTTAAGATAACTCGCATCAATGAGTGAGGGTATAATGGCGAAACGTCAACGGATGGGATGGTGGTTCCTCTGTCTGGCATGTGTTGTGGTGATGGTTTGCACCGCACAACGCATGGCGGGCCTGCACGCGTTGCAGATGGATACCGCCGTTACAAGCGTTGTCGCCAGCGCACAAGTGCAGACCGATGAGGCCTCACCCGTTACCCCTTGTGAACTGAGTGCGAAATCATTACTGGCTGCGCCACCCGTATTGTTTGAAGGTGCTATTCTGGTGCTGTGCCTGCTGCTGTCATTGCTGGCGCCAGTACGGGCGTTTCGTCTACCTTTTTTCCCACCGCGAGCCATCTCGCCGCCCACTCTCCGGGTGCATCTCCGATTTTGCGTCTTCCGTGAATGACAGAACAGCCGTTGCTGACTGTTAGATAATTATTCACGGAGAAAAACTATGATGACTGTTTTCAGACAGGCGCTGCTCTGTCTGTTATTGCTATGGCTGCCCGTATCCTGGGCGGCTGAACCCGGCTGGCTGCGTTCACCCGATAACGATCACGCCAGCGTGCGGTTACGCGCTGATACGTCCGCAGGCGGAGAAACCCGTCTGTTGCTGGATGTCAAACTGGAGGACGGCTGGAAAACCTACTGGCGTTCTCCGGGCGAGGGAGGCGTTGCACCTGCTATCGTCTGGAAAGGGGAAATGCCCGCGGTCGACTGGTCCTGGCCAACCCCTGCTCGTTTTGAGGTCGCCAATATCACTACCCAGGGGTATCACGATAAGGTGACGTTCCCGATGGTGGTGCGCGGTAGAGCGCCCGCCACGCTTAACGGCGTTTTGACGCTATCCACCTGTAGCAACGTTTGCCTGTTGACGGATTTTCCTTTTTCCGTGACGCCCACAGCCCAGGACCCGACTTTTGCACATGACTATGCTCAGGCGATGGGACAGATCCCACTTGCCAGCGGCCTGACCGATGCTCTGAGCGCTGGCGCACGGGCGGGAGAGTTAGTCGTCGAGGCTCGCCGCGCGGGAGGCTGGACTGAACCAGGGCTGTATCTGGATGCTGTTGATGATGCGGATTTTGGCATGCCGCAAATTCATGTTGAGGGGGATACGTTACGCGCTACGGTACCTGTACATGACGGTTGGGGAGAAGGCGCGCCGGATCTGCGTGGTAAGTCAGTCACGCTGGTGCTGGCAGATAACGGTGTTGCCCAGGAGAGTCGTCTTGCGATTGGCGAAGCCCCGGTTGTTGAGAACGCCTCACTCCCACTGTGGCAAGTGGTGCTCATGGCACTGTTGGGTGGTTTGATCCTCAATCTGATGCCTTGTGTGTTACCGGTTCTGGGCATGAAGCTGGGCTCTATTTTGCTGGTCGAGGAAAAAAGTCGTCGCCAGATCCGTCGTCAGTTCCTCGCATCGGTAGCCGGAATACTGGTCTCGTTTATGGCACTGGCGCTATTGATGACGGTACTGCGTTTAACCAATCAGGCCCTTGGATGGGGGATCCAGTTTCAGAATCCGTGGTTCATTGGCGTCATGGTGCTAGTGATGCTGACGTTCAGCGCCAGCCTGTTCGGTTGGTTTGAATTCCGACTCCCTTCTGCGATGACCACCACGCTGGCGACTCACGGCGGCAACGGACTGTCGGGACATTTCTGGCAAGGTGCATTTGCGACACTGCTTGCCACGCCGTGCAGTGCCCCGTTTCTGGGAACGGCGGTGGCGGTAGCATTGACTGCTTCGCTGCCGACGTTGTGGGGATTGTTTATCGCACTTGGGCTGGGAATGAGCTTACCGTGGCTGCTGGTGGCCCTGCGTCCCGGTCTGGCGCTGCGTTTGCCGCGGCCAGGGCGGTGGATGAATATTTTGCGGCGTCTGCTTGGCGTGATGATGCTGGGTTCGGCTATCTGGCTTGCGACGTTGCTGCTCCCACACTTAGGGTTTAGCGGACAAAGTAGCGCTAAAGAAAGCGTGAACTGGCAACCGCTAAGCGAGCAGGCGATTGAGGATGCGCTGGCGCAACATAAGCGCGTGTTCATTGACGTCACAGCCGACTGGTGCATCACCTGTAAGGTAAACAAATACAACGTGTTGCATAAAGAAGACGTACAGGCCGCATTGCAACAGCCGGATGTGGTGGCGCTTCGCGGCGACTGGACACTCCCTTCTGAAGCTATTTCCGAATTTCTAAAAAAACGCGGCCAGGTTGCTGTGCCGTATAACCAAATTTATGGCCCCGGTCTGCCGGATGGCCAGGCGTTACCCACGTTGTTAACCCGCGATGCGGTACTGCAAACGTTGAATGATGCCAAAGGAGTAACCCCATGAAAATGATGATTGTTCTGCTGTTAACCCTGTTTTCTGCCGTCAGTATCGCGAAAGAGCCTGCGCCGTTTACCCCGGAACAGGAAAAGCAAATTGAAGCATTAATTCAGGAAGCCTTGTTTAACGATCCTAACAGCCCGCGGATTGGCGCGAAGCAGGCGAAACTGACCCTGATAAACTTCACCGATTACAACTGCCCATACTGCAAGCAGTTGGATCCAATGCTGGAAAAAATTGTGCAGAAATATCCTGACGTGGCGGTGGTGATTAAACCGCTGCCGTTTAAAGGTGAAAGTTCGGAACTGGCGGCGCGGACCGTGCTGACGACATGGCATGAGCATCCGCAACAGTCCCTGGCATTACATGAAAAATTGATGCAGAAGAAGGGCTATCATACCGACGTCAGTATCAAACAGGCGCAGGAAAAAGCGGGGGCCAGTCCGGTGACGCTGGACGCCCAAAGTGCTGAAACGCTGAGCACTAACCTGCAACTGGCGCGACTGGTGGGGGTGCAGGGAACCCCCGCAACGATTATTGGTGATGAACTTATTCCCGGCGCGGTACCGTGGGAAACCCTTGAGGAAGTGGTAAAAGAAAAACTGGCGGCGGCCAATGCTCAGTAAACTGCGCCGCTGGTTGCGCGAAGGGCTGATCTTACTGGCGCTGTTGGCGGGGGCAATGCTGCTGATGGATGCCTGGCGCGCGCCGCAGCTCCCTGCCTCCTTTGACAGCACGCCTTTACAAACACTGGATGGTGAAACCGTCACGCTGGCGGCGCTCAGCAAAGATGAGCCGGTGTTGCTTTATTTCTGGGCGAGCTGGTGCGGCGTATGCCGCTTCACGACGCCGGAAGTCGCCAGGCTGCGTTCGGAAGGGGAAAATGTGATGACCATTGCGTTACGTTCCGGAAATGAAGCTGAGGTATCTCGCTGGCTGTCGCGTAAAGGCGTGGACTTTCCGGTCATCAATGATGCTAACGGGGCCATTTCCCGCAGTTGGGCAATCAGCGTCACGCCCACGCTGGTGGTGATGTCACAAGGTCGGGTAGTATCAACCACCAGCGGCTGGACCAGCTACTGGGGCATGAAACTTCGGTTGTGGTGGGCGAAAACGTTCTGATAAATGTGCCGGGGAAACCCGGCATTTTTTATGGCGTCGCCCTCCCCAGGAAGGCATATTTCGTTGCCTGACGAAGCAAACACAGTGATTAACGTCCAGAATCAGTCATCTTCTCTTTTCCAGGAAAGTGCAACATGACGAGTTCTTTAGCGTTTGGACCCGCCCTGGTGGTGATGATTGCCGCCACATTTGTCCTCGCCGGGATGGTGAAAGGCGTTACGGGTATGGGATTACCCACCGTGGCAATGGGGATCCTCGGATCGCTTATTTCGCCGGTTGCCGCGGCGGCCATGCTGTTATTGCCTTCGCTGATAAGCAATTTGTTCCAGTTTGGCGGTGGTGGAAATACACGCCAATTAATCAAACGACTGTGGCCAATGCTGCTGACAGTAGTGGTGGCGACACTGCTTGCCAGCGCCTGGATTACCGGTGGTGACACCACCCGAACTCAGTTTGCACTCGGCGTAGCGCTGGTGGCCTACGCTATCTGGACGCTGGCGGGAAAGAAAATTGCGGTGGCCCCGCAGCGTGAAAAACCGTACTCCCTCGTTATTGGATTTGTGACCGGCTTATTGACCGGCGGAACCGGGGTGTTTGTGATGCCCGCCGTGCCCTGGATCCAGTCCCTCGGCTTTGAGAAAGATGAACTGGTGCAGGCGCTCGGGATCTCTTTTACCTTTTCGACCCTGGCATTGGCGCTGGGTCTGTGGTGGCACAACGCGCTGCCCATACAATCGCTAAGTTTGTCGGCTTTGGCCATTTTTCCTGCGCTGATTGGCCAATGGATAGGTACCCGTGTGCGAAGGGTTATTTCTCCGCTCGTGTTTAAACGCTGTTTTCTGTTTTGTCTGGTCGGGTTGGGTACAGAGATGATGCTACGTGCTGTGTGACCGGTGCGGTGACTTTGCGCGACTTTCATGGCATCGTTAATTCAGATATTCAGGGCCAATGAGGTCGTTATGGCATCCGTGATGTTACATGAAGAAGAGGGCGATCTGGAGTCAAAAATGGCACTCACTGCGGCAGTGATGGCCGATAAATCGCGCTCGCGTATGTTGTGCGCCCTAATGGATGGCTGCGCCTGGACTGCAACTGAGCTCAGCGCGGTGGCGGATATATCCGCGTCGACCGCCAGCGCGCATCTGGCGCGTCTGTGCGAACAACGTTTTGTTGTCGCGTTGGCGCAGGGCAGACATCGTTATTTTCGCCTTGCAGGTTCCGATATCGCTGAACTGCTGGAACGCCTGATGGGCGTTGCGTGGGCGACATCAACGCCCCGCAGAATCACTACACCGCCAGATTTGCGGCATGCCCGCACCTGCTACGACCATCTCGCCGGAGAGGTTGCGGTGAGGTTGTTCGATACGCTGGTTTCCCGTCAGTGGTTAACGCCGGATGGTGAAACGCTGACTCCACTTGGCCTGGAAAAGCTGGCACAGATGGGGATTGTCCTGGCGGCGGGCTCATCCCGGCGGAAGTTAACCTGCGGTTGTCTGGACTGGAGCGAACGACGTTATCATCCTGGTGGTGTGCTTGGCGCAACGCTGCTGCGCTGGTTCAGTGAACAGCGATGGATAAAAACCGAACAGGGCAGCCGCCATGTCATCTTCACACCTCTTGGCATTCGTAAACTCGAAACCGAGTTTGGTGTTAAAACGACACGCTAGATGGTCTGTTTTGCGAAAGCGTTCCCGGAAATATGTCATATTTCTGTCACACTCTGTTGTGATTGATAACAACAAGAGGTCGTAGGGATGAATAAATCGTTAATCGCCACAGCCGTGGCAGGGGCTGTCTTATTGTCAACCGCCGCGCAGGCGCAGACCGCGCCGGAAGGCTATCAGCTTCAGCAAGTATTGATGATGAGTCGGCATAACTTACGCGCACCTTTAGCCAATAATGGCAGCGTTCTTGAGCAGTCCACCCCCAAACAATGGCCAGAATGGGATGTCCCCGGCGGACAACTCACTACTAAAGGCGGTGTGCTGGAAATCTATATGGGCCACTACATGCGAGAGTGGCTGGCAGAGCAGGGGATGGTGAAATCGGGCGAATGCCCGGCACCGAACACGGTCTATACCTATGCTAACAGCCTGCAGCGTACGGTCGCCACGGCGCAGTTCTTTGTTACCGGTGCTTTCCCTGGTTGCGATGTTCCGGTCCATCATCAGGAAAAAATGGGCACCATGGATCCCACCTTTAACCCGGTGATCACCGATGATTCCGCCGCCTTCAGCCAGCAGGCCGTTCAGGCCATGGAGAAAGAGCGCAGCAAAATGCAGCTCAACGATAGCTATCAGTTGCTTGAGCAAATGACCGACTACAAAGACTCTCCGTCCTGCAAAGAAAAACAGCAGTGTTCCCTGACCGATGCCAAAGATACGTTTAGCGCGAAGTACCGGCAGGAGCCAGGCGTTTCGGGGCCGCTGAAGGTGGGGAATTCGCTGGTTGATGCCTTCACGCTGCAATATTACGAAGGCTTCCCGATGGAAAAAGTTGCCTGGGGCGAGATTAAATCCGATCAGCAGTGGAAGGTTCTGTCGAAGCTGAAAAACGGCTATCAGGATAGCCTGTTCACCTCCCCGGAAGTGGCGCAGAACGTCGCCAAACCACTGGTGAAATATATTGATAATGCGCTGGTTACTGAACGTGCGAAAGCACCGAAAATAACCGTGCTGGTGGGGCATGATTCAAATATCGCTTCGCTGCTCACCGCGCTGGATTTTAAACCGTACCAGCTTCACGATCAGAACGAGCGTACGCCGATTGGCGGGAAGATTGTCTTCCAGCGCTGGCATGACAGCAATGCAAATCGTGATCTGATGAAAATCGAGTATGTGTATCAGAGCTCGCAGCAGTTGCGTAATGCAGACGTTCTGACGCTGAAATCCCCGGCGCAGCGCGTAACGCTGGAGCTGAAAGGATGTCCGATAGATGCGGATGGTTTTTGCCCGATAGATAAGTTCGATAGCGTGCTGAATGAGGCGGCTAAGTAAAAGAAAACTCCCCCGTGTTCGCGGGGGAGTCAGCGCGCTAGACGTTTTTGCGTTCGATAGTCTGTTCACCCCAAAAGAGCGAATCTTTGTCTGTTTTTTCAAAGGCTTTGATGAGTACCTCATCGCTACCTTCTTCCCAAATTTTTTCCGCCAGTTTCTCGTCATAATGTGCGACTTCAAAAATGGCTTCGGCTATTTCCGGCGATGTATTGCGCAGACTTGCCCATTCGCCGACGCGATGGGCTTTCGCTTCTTGAGTTGGCATTCGAATCCTCCTGTTGAAGATTAGCCGTTGAGTTTTACTGCCAGACCTGCGACATATTCACCCTGATAGCGGGCGATAGATAACTCTTCCTGACTTGGCTGGCGGGAGCCGTCGCCTCCGGCAATGGTGGTTGCACCGTAAGGGGTACCGCCGCGAACTTGAGAGACATCAAACAGCTCTTGCGCCGCGTAACCGATAGGTACAATCACCATCCCATGGTGGGCAAGCGTAGTCCAGGTTGATGTAATGGTTTGTTCCTGACCGCCGCCGGTTCCCGTTGAGCTGAATACGCTGGCGAGTTTGCCGTACAGGCCGCCAGAGGCCCACAGCCCGCCAGTCTGGTCGAGGAAGGTACGCATCTGACCGGACATATTGCCAAAGCGCGTGGGGGTACCAAAAATGATGGCGTCGTAATCAGCCAGTTCTTGCGGGGTTGCGACTGGTGCGTTTTGTGTTTTGCCGCCAGCCTTAAGGAAAATCTCGGGCTGCATGGTCTCTGGTACACGCTTAATAATCACTTCCGCGCCATCTACCTTATTTGCGCCTTCTGCGACTGCGTGGGCCATAGTTTCAATGTGTCCGTACATGGAATAATAAAGCACCAGAACTTTTGCCATTTTACACTACTCCTCGAGTTAACCGTGTCCGTAGCGATTCGCTACCTACCTTTAAAGATATGACGTACTGTCAGGAGTGCAAATTTCACAATCACTTCTTTGATTTATAACAATTTTTATAACAACCTTCTTTGTAGCAAAATGATACATATTTAACCGGGTAGAATTCGGTAGTCATAAGAAAGACTTATTGATTTCTTATGGTGATTATTTCTTTGTCACTCCTGATCCTGTTGCAGGATATTACAGTTAGCGTCTGCCCTGGCCACACTTCACTATGCTTATTCCCACGCAGTTATTTTCAGGGCCTCGCCCGTAACGCTGCGTGAGGTATCACTCCTCAGTACCTATGCAATATGATGTCTAATCAATGACGGAGGTCAGTAATGGCAAACCATCGGGGCGGTTCCGGCAACTTTGCGGAAGACCGCGAAAGAGCATCAGAAGCAGGTCGAAAAGGTGGCCAGCACAGCGGGGGCAACTTCAAGAATGACCCGCAACGCGCTTCAGAGGCAGGCAAAAAAGGGGGCAAAAATAGTCACGGCAACAACAAATCGTAATTGTCGGGCTATCTGTCAGATATGTCGTGACGGCTGAGAGTCAGAGACAGACGTTACGTAGCCACCGCCGCCGGGTCTTTCCGGCGGTTTTTTTGTGCACAGAAAACCCCCAGCTAGGCTGGGGGTTCCGGAAAGCTTTCAGCTTTGGGCCAGTTATTAAAACCCCTTTTGATTTGTTAAAACACCTTGCGGTCTGGCAACTGCAAGGGTTAAACAAGAAATCAAAAGGGGGTCCCAATGGGGGACGAAAAGAGCTTAGCGCACACCCGATGGAACTGTAAATATCACATAGTTTTTGCGCCCAAATACCGAAGACAAGCATTCTACGGGGAGAAACGTAGGGCGATAGGCAGCATCTTAAGAAAGCTGTGTGAGTGGAAAAACGTGCGGATCCTGGAAGCGGAATGCTGTGCAGATCATATCCATATGCTTGTGGAAATCCCGCCCAAAATGAGCGTATCCGGTTTTATGGGTTATCTGAAAGGTAAAAGCAGTCTGATGTTGTATGAGCAGTTTGGTGATATGAAGTTTAAATACAGGAACAGGGAGTTCTGGTGTCGTGGGTATTACGTAGATACGGTGGGTAAGAACACAGCAAGGATACAGGAATACATAAAGCACCAGCTTGCAGAGGATAAAATGGGCGAGCAGTTATCGATCCCTTATCCGGGTAGCCCGTTTACGGGCCGTAAGTAACGAAGTCTGATGCAAATGTCAGATCGTATGCGCCTGTTAGGGCGCGGCTGGTAACAGAGCCTTATAGGCGCATCAGAAAAACCTCCGGCTATGCCGGAGGATATTTATT
>NZ_JAOWHD010000039.1:0-92610 GCF_030332785.1 Citrobacter sp. Cpo069 | reverse complement strand
GCGAGAGTAGGGAACTGCCAGGCATTAATTAAAGTGAAGAAGCCCATCCTGACGGATGGGCTTTTTTGCGTCTGTGCGGGGCAAAAACCGCCGGATGCGGCGTATCGCCTTATCCGGCCTACAAAAGCTAGTCCTGCTACCCGCGTACGAGGTTGAGTAACGGGTACGGTCGTCCGAGATCGTCCACCTGTGTACGTCCCGTCACGCTAAATCCCATCTTCTTATAGAATCCAACCGCCTGCTCATTCTGCTCGTTAACGTTGGTTGTTAGCGTTGAACTCATTGATAAAGCATGTTCAATCAGCAGTTTACCAACACCACTACCACGCACATCCGGATCGACAAACAAAGCATCAATATGCTGGTCGGTCAGGAGCATAAAAGCGACGGGCTCATCCTGTTCTGTCACTGCAACCCACAGAGGGGCTTCTGGTAAAAATGAACGTACCAGCTCCTCCAGCTCAATCCGATAATCCGCAGAGAGGAAATGGTGCGTGGCATCTACTGAGCGACACCAAATAGAAACTAACTTATCTCCTTCGTCCTGACGCGAACGACGAATGGTAAGGTTCATAGCATTCTCCTTTTTTTCTTTACTGCACTATTCTACAGCAAGGAGCCGTGAAACTTTCTCAACTTGAGGATGCAGGCTCGACATTCGCATGATTCCTGGGTATCTTCAGCTATCTGGATGTCTAAACGTTTAAACGTATGTTGTGAGGTTATCAGGTTATGCCAATTCGCGTGCAGGACGAGCTACCCGCCGTCAATTTTTTGCGTGAGGAAAACGTCTTCGTGATGACGACATCCCGCGCTTCCGGTCAGGAAATTCGTCCACTGAAGGTGCTCATCCTTAACCTGATGCCAAAGAAGATTGAAACGGAAAACCAGTTCCTGCGCTTACTGTCTAACTCACCGCTGCAGGTAGATGTTCAGCTATTGCGCATCGATGCCCGCGAGTCACGCAACACCCCAACGGAGCATCTGAATAACTTCTACTGTAATTTCGAGGATATCTGCGATCAGAACTTTGACGGATTGATCGTGACCGGCGCACCGTTGGGCCTGGTTGAATTTAATGATGTGGCTTACTGGCCGCAGATTAAGCAAGTGCTTGAATGGGCCAAAGATCACGTTACCTCGACGTTATTTGTCTGTTGGGCGGTGCAGGCCGCGTTGAATATCCTGTACGGAATTCCCAAGCAAACCCGCACGGACAAACTCTCAGGCGTCTATGAGCACCATATTCTGCACCCTCATGCGTTGCTGACGCGTGGATTCGATGATGCGTTCCTGGCCCCGCATTCGCGCTATGCTGATTTCCCTGCAGCGCTTATCCGCGACTACACCGATCTCGAGATCTTTGCTGAAACCGAAGAGGGAGATGCCTACCTGTTTGCCAGCAAAGACAAACGTATCGCCTTCGTGACGGGTCATCCTGAGTATGACGACCATACACTCGGCAGCGAATATTTTCGTGACGTCGAAGCGGGCTTATCGCCGGAAGTACCCTATAACTATTTCCCGAAAGATGACCCGCAAAACAAACCGCGGGCAACCTGGCGTAGCCACGGTAATTTGTTGTTTACCAACTGGCTCAACTATTACGTCTACCAGATCACGCCATATGATCTGCGTCACATGAATCCAACGCTGGATTAATCTTCTGTAGCAGACGATCCTTAAGCGTTTCAGCATATTGAATCAGGCACCTTCGGGTGCCTTTTTTATTTCCGAAACGCACCTCATCGTGTAATTAAATTTTATTTATATTGTTATCAATAGGTTAATTGATAATTAAATTAAAAATGGAAATTGTTTTTGATTTTGAAATTTAAATGAGTAGTCTTAGTTGTGCTGAACGAAAAGCGCACAACGATCCTTCGTTCGCATTGGGGATGTGTTTGGATCAATGACGAGGAACTACGCAATGAATCAACAGGCAACGACAACCGATGAACTGGTCTTCACCAGGCCGCGTGGCGAACAGGAACAGCAAATTCTGACCGCTGAAGCAGTGGAGTTTCTGACTGAACTGGTGACAAGATTTACGCCAAAGCGGAATAAACTTCTGGCTGCACGTATCCAGCATCAGCAGGATATTGATGACGGTAAGTTGCCTGATTTTATTTCGGAAACAGCTTCCATTCGTGAAGGTAACTGGAAAATTCGCGGAATTCCTGATGATTTACTGGATCGCCGCGTAGAGATCACCGGACCCGTTGAGCGCAAGATGGTCATCAACGCGCTGAACGCGAACGTCAAAGTCTTTATGGCTGACTTCGAAGATTCACTGGCTCCTGAGTGGAGCAAAGTTATCGACGGGCAGATCAACCTGCGCGATGCGGTCAATGGCACCATTAGCTACACCAACGAAGCGGGTAAAATTTATCAGCTCAAGCCTAATCCGGCTCTGTTGGTATGTCGCGTTCGTGGTCTGCATCTGCCGGAAAAACACGTCACCTGGCGTGGCGAATCTATCCCGGGCAGCCTGTTCGACTTTGCCCTCTATTTCTTCCACAACTACAAAACGTTGCTGGCGAAAGGCAGCGGCCCTTATTTCTATCTGCCAAAAACGCAGGCCTGGCAAGAAGCGGCATGGTGGAGCGAAGTGTTCAGCTATGCAGAGGACCGCTTTAACCTGCCGCGCGGCACCATTAAAGCGACCCTGCTGATTGAAACGCTGCCTGCCGTCTTCCAGATGGACGAAATTCTGCACGCCCTGCGTGACCACATTGTGGGTCTGAACTGCGGTCGTTGGGACTACATTTTTAGCTATATCAAAACGCTGAAGAACCATCCGGATCGCGTGCTGCCGGACCGTCAGGTGGTGACGATGGATAAACCATTCCTCAGCGCCTATTCGCGTCTGCTGATTAAAACCTGTCATAAACGTGGCGCATTCGCGATGGGCGGCATGGCAGCGTTCATTCCCAGCAAAGATGCGGAACGTAACAACCAGGTTTTGACCAAGGTAAAAGCGGACAAAGCACTGGAAGCAAATAACGGTCATGACGGCACATGGATTGCCCATCCGGGACTGGCAGATACCGCCATGGCGGTGTTCAACGACGTACTCGGTGAAAACAAAAATCAGCTGTTCGTGACCCGTGAAGAAGATGCCCCGATTACCGCAGAGCAACTGCTGGCACCTTGTGAAGGTGAGCGTACTGAAGAAGGCATGCGCGCCAATATCCGTGTCGCGGTGCAGTACATCGAAGCGTGGATCTCCGGTAACGGCTGCGTACCGATTTACGGTCTGATGGAAGACGCGGCCACCGCCGAAATCTCCCGTACCTCCATCTGGCAGTGGATCCACCACGAGAAGACGCTCAGCAACGGCAAGCCGGTTACCAAACCGCTGTTCCGTCAGATGCTGGCCGAAGAGATGCTGGTGATTCAGGACGAGCTGGGCGAACACCGCTACAGCAGCGGGCGTTTTGACGATGCCGCGCGCCTGATGGAGCAAATCACTACCTCTGATGAACTGATCGATTTCTTGACCCTGCCAGGCTACCGCCTGCTGGCGTAATCCACCACATAACAATATGGAGCATCTGCACATGAAAACCCGTACTCAACAAATCGAAGAATTACAGAAAGAATGGACTCAACCGCGCTGGGAAGGCATCACCCGTCCATATAGCGCGGAGGAAGTGGTGAAATTACGTGGCTCGGTCAACCCGGAATGCACGCTGGCGCAGCTTGGCGCGGCGAAAATGTGGCGTCTGCTGCACGGCGAATCGAAGAAAGGTTATATCAACAGCCTCGGCGCGCTGACCGGCGGTCAGGCTCTGCAGCAGGCGAAAGCCGGTATTGAAGCGGTCTACCTTTCAGGCTGGCAGGTGGCGGCAGATGCCAACCTGGCATCCAGCATGTACCCGGACCAATCGCTGTATCCGGCGAACTCCGTCCCGGCGGTGGTTGATCGGATCAACAACACATTCCGTCGCGCCGATCAGATCCAATGGTCAACCGGTATTGAGCCGAACGATCCTCGCTATGTCGATTACTTCCTGCCGATCGTTGCCGATGCGGAAGCAGGGTTTGGCGGCGTACTGAACGCGTTTGAACTGATGAAATCGATGATTGAGGCTGGTGCAGCGGCCGTTCACTTCGAAGATCAGCTCGCATCGGTGAAAAAATGTGGTCACATGGGCGGCAAAGTGCTGGTTCCGACGCAGGAAGCTATCCAGAAACTGGTGGCCGCCCGTCTGGCAGCCGACGTCATGGGTGTGCCGACGCTGGTGATTGCACGTACCGATGCCGACGCAGCCGATCTGATTACGTCTGATTGCGACCCATACGACAGCGAGTTCATCACTGGCGAACGTACCAGCGAAGGGTTCTACCGTACGCATGCGGGTATTGAGCAGGCGATCAGCCGTGGTCTGGCCTACGCACCGTATGCGGATCTGGTGTGGTGTGAAACCTCCACGCCGGACCTTGAACTGGCGAAGCGCTTTGCCGATGCGATCCACGCGAAATACCCAGGCAAACTGCTGGCTTACAACTGTTCGCCGTCGTTTAACTGGCAGAAAAACCTGGATGACAAAACCATCGCCAGCTTCCAGCAGCAGCTGTCGGATATGGGTTACAAATACCAGTTCATTACCCTGGCGGGTATCCACAGCATGTGGTTCAACATGTTCGACCTCGCGCACTCCTATGCGCAGGGTGAAGGCATGCGCCATTATGTTGAGAAGGTTCAGCAGCCAGAATTTGCGGCAGCTAAAGACGGTTACACCTTCGTCTCCCATCAGCAGGAAGTGGGCACAGGTTACTTCGACAAAGTCACCACCATCATTCAGGGCGGAGCTTCCTCGGTGACCGCGCTGACCGGCTCGACCGAAGAATCGCAGTTTTGATCAATGCCCGGTGGCGCTGCGCTTACCGGGCCTACGAAGGGATGTAGGCCGGATAAGCGAACGCGCCATCCGGCATGACGTTGTGCCGGATGGGAGACATTGATGACGCGTGGCCTGGAATTACTGATTGCTCAGACTATCTTGCAAGGTTTCGACGCCCAGTACGGGCGTTTTCTGGAAGTCACCTCCGGCGCGCAGCAGCGTTTTGAACATGCCGACTGGCATGCGGTTCAGCAGGCGATGAAAAGCCGTATTCACCTTTACGATCATCACGTGGGTCTGGTGGTGGAGCAGTTGCGCTGCATTACTGACGGCAAAAGTACCGACGCGGATTTTTTACTTCGCGTGAAAGAGCATTACACCCGGCTACTGCCGGATTACCCGCGCTTCGAGATTGCGGAGAGTTTCTTTAACTCCGTTTACTGTCGGTTATTTGACCACCGCTCGCTGACTCCCGAGCGGCTGTTTATTTTCAGTTCTCAGCCAGAGCGCCGTTTTCGCACGATCCCACGTCCGCTGGCGAAAGACTTTTTTCCGGATACCGGCTGGGAGTGGCTGCTGACGCGCGTCCTTAGCGATCTGCCTCTGCGTCTGCCGTGGCAGAACAAACATCGTGATATCCACTACATCATCGAACACCTGACCGAAACCCTGGGAGCGGATGTGTTGTCGGGCTGCCATTTACAGGTGGCGAACGAACTGTTTTATCGCAACAAGGCCGCCTGGCTGGTCGGTAAGTTGATTACTCATTCGGGAACGCTACCATTTTTACTGCCAATCCACCGGACTGATGAAGGCGAATTGTTTGTCGATACCTGTCTGACCACGACGGCGGAGGCGAGCATTGTGTTTGGCTTCGCCCGCTCCTATTTTATGGTTTACGCTCCTTTGCCCGCGGCGCTGGTGGAGTGGCTGCGCGAGATCCTGCCCGGTAAAACCACCGCCGAACTGTACATGGCGATTGGCTGTCAGAAACACGCGAAGACCGAAAGTTACCGCGAATATCTGCTCTATCTTGCCCATTGCGATGAGCAATTTATTGAAGCGCCAGGGATCCGCGGCATGGTGATGTTGGTGTTTACGCTGCCGGGTTTTGACCGGGTGTTTAAAATCATCAAAGACAAATTTGCCCCGCAAAAAGAGATGTCTGCCGCCCACGTCCGCGCCTGCTATCAACTGGTTAAAGAACACGATCGTGTTGGGCGGATGGCTGACACCCAGGAATTCGAGAATTTTGTGCTGGAGAAACGGCAAATCGATCCGGCGCTGATGGCGCTGTTATTGCAGGAAGCTCCGGAAAAAATTACCGATCTCGGCGATCAGATCGTCATTCGCCATCTGTATATTGAACGACGGATGGTGCCGCTGAATATCTGGCTGGAGCAGGTCGAAGGTCAGCAACTGCGCGATGCCATTGAAGAGTACGGCAACGCCATTCGTCAGCTGGCCGCCGCCAACATTTTCCCCGGTGATATGCTATTTAAGAACTTCGGCGTGACCCGTCACGGGCGTGTGGTGTTCTACGATTACGATGAAATCTGCTACATGACGGAGGTGAATTTCCGCCATATCCCGCCGCCACGCTACCCGGAAGATGAGATGAGCGCTGAGCCGTGGTACAGCGTATCGCCGGGAGATGTCTTCCCGGAAGAATTTCGTCACTGGCTATGTGCCGACCCGCGTATAGGGCCGCTATTTGAAGAGATGCACGCTGACCTGTTCAGCGCTGACTACTGGCGCGGCCTACAGACGCGCATCAAAAACGGTCACGTGGAAGATGTTTACGCCTACCGACGTCGGCAGCGGTTCAGCGTGCGTTATGAAACCGACCGTAGGCCGGATAAGGCACTTGCACCGCCATCCGGCAATGTGCGCCGTGCCTGATGCGCTACGCTTATCAGGCCTACAAATCTGCCCTAACCTTGGATAGCAGGGCGGGTAAGGCGTAGCCGCCACCCGGCAACCCCATCTTAGCGAAATCCGCCGTATGCCAGCGTCACTTCTTTCGCCGCTTTGATCGCCATGGCGCCAAACTCGGTCACGCGATCGTCGGTAATACGCGAAATGGGTCCGGAGATGGAAATCGCAGCGAACGGCTCGCGGTGCTCGTCATAAATGCACGACGCCACGCAGCGCAGACCCAGCGCATGTTCCTCATCATCAAAGGAATAGCCGCGCTTGCGCGTCTGGGCCAAATCCTCTTTCAGATGCACTGGCGACACCAGCGTGGCGTGTGTATAAGCATGCAGGCCTTTACGGTGCAGCAGGCCAGTCACTTGTTCTTCGCTTAGTTGGGATAAAAACGCCTTACCCGCACCGGAGGCGTGCATCGGCAGTTTGCCGCCGATAGGCGCGGACATGCGCATCAGTTGGGTGCACTGCACCTGGTCGATAATAATGGCCTGATGATCGCTTTGATCCAGCACGGCCAGGTTTACCGTCTCACCGGAATCTTCCATCAGCTTGCGCAGGATCGGATGGACAATCGCCAGCAGATTACGGCTTTGCAAAAAGCTGCTGCCGACGATGAACGCATGCGCACCTACGGCCCAGTGGCCTAATTCACCCACCTGACGGACAAAACCCTGCTGCTGCATGGTGGTCAGCAAACGGTGAGTCGTGGAGTTTGGCAGGCCAGCCTGCTGCGCCAGCTCGGTCAGCGCCACGCTGCCGTTGGATTCCGCAATCCACTCCAGCAGCTTCAGACCGCGGGTCAGAGACTGAACCTGCCCGGTTGCAGGCGCAGTAGCAGCGGCGGGTTTTCTACCGCGTTTCGCGGGGACAGTGGCTACCATGGCAGACTCCTTTTCTGTATCGTGGAAATCATTTTCGTTTTATTCAATTATAATGCAAGAATTCCTGTACTGATCGGATGAGTGAAGCTGAACATGTCTCATGTTGGCCGTTGTTCTCTTTTCCGCCTCTCAGGTTTGTGCCAGTATGACCTGTTGAGTTTTTTTCGGTCTGGTTGAGCGTTGTCGGGAGCGAGTGTGAGCAGCAAAGTAGAACAATTACGTCAGCAGTTAAATGAACGTATTCTGGTGCTGGACGGCGGTATGGGCACCATGATCCAGGGATATCGTCTGAGCGAAGAGGATTTCCGCGGCGAACGCTTTGCCGACTGGCCGTGCGATCTGAAAGGCAACAACGACCTGTTGGTGCTCAGCAAACCGGAGGTCATCGCCGCCATCCATAACGCCTACTTTGAGGCGGGCGCGGATATCATCGAAACCAACACCTTTAACTCGACGACTATCGCCATGGCGGATTACCAGATGGAATCCCTGTCGGCGGAAATCAACTTTGCGGCAGCCAAACTGGCGCGTGCGGCGGCTGACGAATGGACGGCGCGCACGCCGGAAAAACCGCGCTACGTCGCGGGCGTGCTCGGCCCAACGAACCGTACGGCGTCTATCTCGCCTGATGTTAACGACCCGGCTTACCGCAACATTACCTTTGATCAGCTGGTGGCCGCCTACCGTGAATCCACCAAAGCGCTGGTGGAAGGCGGCAGTGACCTGATCCTGATTGAAACCGTCTTCGATACTCTGAACGCCAAAGCCGCTATTTTCGCGGTTAAAACCGAATTCGAAGCGCTGGGCGTTGAGCTGCCGATTATGCTCTCCGGCACCATCACCGATGCTTCCGGGCGTACGCTCTCCGGCCAGACTACCGAAGCATTCTACAACTCCCTGCGCCACGCCGATGCGCTGACCTTCGGTCTGAACTGCGCGTTAGGCCCGGACGAGCTGCGCCAGTACGTGCAGGAACTGTCGCGCATTGCTGAATGCTACGTCACCGCGCACCCGAACGCCGGTCTGCCGAACGCCTTTGGTGAATACGATCTCGACGCCGACACCATGGCGGCGCAGATTCGCGAGTGGGCTGAGGCCGGTTTCCTGAATATCGTCGGCGGCTGCTGCGGCACCACGCCGGAACATATCGCCGCCATGAGCCGCGCAGTGGATGGCTTACCGCCGCGCCGCTTGCCGGAAATCCCGGTTGCCTGCCGCCTTTCCGGCCTTGAGCCGCTGAACATCGGCGACGACAGCCTGTTTGTGAACGTCGGCGAGCGTACCAACGTCACCGGTTCGGCGAAGTTTAAACGCCTGATCAAAGAAGAGAAATACAGCGAAGCGCTGGACGTCGCCCGTCAGCAGGTGGAAAGCGGCGCGCAGATCATCGATATCAACATGGATGAGGGGATGCTCGACGCCGAAGCGGCAATGGTGCGTTTTCTCAACCTGATCGCCGGTGAGCCGGATATCGCCCGCGTGCCGATTATGATCGACTCCTCGAAATGGGACGTTATCGAGAAAGGGCTGAAGTGCATTCAGGGTAAAGGCATCGTTAACTCCATCTCGATGAAAGAGGGGGTTGAGACCTTTATCCATCACGCGAAGCTGCTGCGTCGCTACGGTGCCGCGGTGGTGGTGATGGCCTTTGACGAGCAAGGGCAGGCCGACACCCGCGCACGTAAAATCGAAATCTGTCGTCGGGCGTACAAGATTCTTACCGAAGAGGTGGGCTTCCCGCCGGAAGACATCATCTTCGACCCGAACATCTTTGCTGTCGCGACCGGTATTGATGAGCACAACAACTACGCGCAGGACTTTATCGGCGCGTGTGAAGACATCAAACGCGAGCTGCCGCACGCACTGATCTCCGGCGGCGTTTCTAACGTTTCATTCTCGTTCCGTGGCAACGACCCGGTACGTGAAGCCATTCACGCGGTATTCCTCTACTACGCCATTCGCAACGGCATGGACATGGGGATCGTCAACGCCGGACAGCTGGCTATTTACGACGACTTGCCCGCCGAGCTGCGCGATGCTGTTGAAGATGTGATCCTCAACCGTCGTGACGATGGCACCGAACGACTGCTGGAGCTGGCAGAGAAATATCGCGGCAGTAAAACCGACGACACGGCGAATGCCCAGATGGCGGAGTGGCGCACCTGGGACGTGAAAAAGCGCCTCGAATACTCGCTGGTGAAAGGCATTACCGAGTTTATTGAGCTGGATACCGAGGAAGCGCGCCAGCAGGCTGCGCGTCCGATCGAAGTTATTGAAGGACCGCTGATGGACGGCATGAACGTCGTTGGCGATCTGTTCGGCGAGGGCAAAATGTTCCTGCCGCAGGTGGTGAAATCCGCCCGCGTGATGAAGCAGGCGGTGGCGTACCTCGAACCGTACATTGAGGCCAGCAAAGAGAAAGGCTCCAGCAACGGCAAAATGGTCATCGCGACCGTGAAGGGCGATGTGCACGATATCGGCAAAAACATTGTCGGCGTGGTGCTGCAATGTAACAACTACGAAATCGTCGATCTTGGCGTGATGGTGCCCGCGGAGAAAATCCTCAGAACGGCGCGTGAAGTGAATGCCGATCTGATTGGCCTTTCCGGGCTGATTACCCCATCGCTGGACGAAATGGTCAACGTGGCGAAAGAGATGGAGCGTCAGGGATTCACTATTCCGCTGCTGATTGGCGGCGCGACCACCTCAAAAGCGCACACGGCGGTGAAAATCGAGCAGAACTACAGCGGCCCGACGGTGTACGTGCAGAACGCCTCGCGTACCGTTGGCGTGGTGGCTGCGCTGCTCTCTGACACCCAGCGTGATGACTTTGTCGCCCGTACGCGTAAAGAGTACGAAACCGTGCGTATCCAGCATGCGCGTAAGAAACCGCG
This sequence comes from Citrobacter sp. Cpo069, assembly GCF_030332785.1. Classification (NCBI taxonomy): domain Bacteria; kingdom Pseudomonadati; phylum Pseudomonadota; class Gammaproteobacteria; order Enterobacterales; family Enterobacteriaceae; genus Citrobacter; species Citrobacter sp. Cpo069. The sequence continues at coordinate 82,053 of NZ_JAOWHD010000039.1, read as the reverse complement.
TACCCCGCCAGTAACGTTACAGGCTGCCCGCGACAACGATCTGGCCTTCGACTGGGAAAACTACTCCCCGCCGGTGGCGCACCGTCTGGGCGTGCAGGAAGTGGAAGCCAGCATCGAAACTCTGCGCAATTACATCGACTGGACGCCGTTCTTTATGACCTGGTCGCTGGCCGGGAAGTACCCGCGCATTCTCGAAGATGAGGTAGTAGGAGAAGAGGCGAAGCGCCTGTTCAAAGACGCTAACGACATGCTGGATAAACTCAGCACCGAGAAGACCCTGAATCCGCGTGGCGTGGTGGGGTTATTCCCGGCCAACCGCGTGGGTGACGACATCGAGATTTACCGTGACGAGACGCGTACGCACGTCATCAACGTGAGTCATCACCTGCGCCAGCAGACGGAAAAAGTCGGTTTCGCCAACTATTGCCTGTCTGACTTTGTTGCGCCGAAACTGAGCGGCAAAGCGGATTACATCGGTGCTTTCGCGGTTACTGGTGGTCTTGAGGAAGATGCGCTGGCGGATGCCTTCGAAGCCCAGCATGACGACTACAACAAGATCATGGTGAAAGCGATCGCTGACCGTCTGGCAGAAGCATTCGCGGAGTATCTGCATGAGCGCGTGCGTAAAGTTTACTGGGGCTATGCGGCGAATGAGAACCTCAGTAACGAGGAGCTTATCCGCGAAAACTACCAGGGGATTCGCCCGGCGCCGGGCTATCCGGCGTGCCCGGAACACACTGAAAAGGCCACCATCTGGGAACTGCTGGATGTGGAAGCGCACACCGGGATGAAGCTCACCGAATCCTTCGCCATGTGGCCAGGCGCGTCGGTTTCCGGCTGGTATTTCAGTCATCCGGACAGCAAGTACTACGCCGTGGCGCAAATCCAGCGCGATCAGGTTGAAGATTATGCCTTCCGTAAAGGGATGAGCGTGGCGGAAGTGGAGCGCTGGTTAGCGCCGAATCTCGGCTACGACGCCGACTGATTCACAAAACTGTCATCTTTCTTTACAACAAACAGGGCGCTCAATGAGTGCCCTGTCTCTTTATTACGTTTAAACCCTTATACTGAAAGGGGGCCGTTGCCGGATGGCGGTGTAAACGCCTTATCCGGCCTACATAGGGATGATTTGTAGGCCTGATAAGCGCAGCGCCATCAGGCAAATGAGCCTCAAAAAACCATAAAAATAAGGAGAACCTGATTCCGTGTTAACTCTGTTACACCTGCTTTCTGCCGTCGCGATGCTGGTTTGGGGTACGCATATTGTGCGTACCGGCGTGATGCGCGTCTTTGGCGCCCGCTTGCGTACCGTCCTTAGCCGTAGTGTTGAAAAGAAGCCGCTCGCCTTTTGTGCGGGTATCGGCGTGACGGCGCTGGTGCAAAGCAGCAACGCCACCACCATGCTGGTGACCTCGTTTGTCGCCCAAGATCTCGTGGCGCTTACCCCGGCGCTGGTCATTGTGCTGGGTGCCGACGTGGGGACCGCGCTGATGGCGCGTATCCTGACCTTCGATCTCTCATGGCTATCCCCACTGCTGATTTTCATCGGCGTGATCTTCTTTCTCGGGCGTAAGCAGTCCCGCGTGGGGCAACTGGGGCGGGTTGGCATCGGGCTGGGGTTGATTTTACTTGCGCTGGAGCTGATTGTGCAGGCGGTCACGCCGATAACTCAGGCTAACGGCGTACAGGTTATTTTCGCCTCGCTGACCGGCGATATTATGCTGGATGCGCTGATTGGCGCTATGTTTGCGATTATCAGTTACTCCAGTCTGGCGGCGGTGCTGCTGACGGCCACGCTGACCGCGGCAGGCATTATCTCGTTCCCGGTGGCGTTGTGTCTGGTGATTGGTGCCAACCTCGGCTCCGGCCTGTTGGCGATGCTCAACAACAGTGCTGCGAATGCTGCTGCCCGTCGCGTGGCGCTCGGCAGCCTGCTGTTTAAGCTGGTGGGCAGTCTGATTATCCTGCCGTTTGTTCATCCGCTGGCCAATCTGATGGATGAACTGCCGCTGCCGAAATCTGAACTGGTTATCTACTTCCACGTCTTCTACAACCTGGTGCGCTGTGTGGCGATGGTGCCGTTCGCCGAACCGATGGCGCGTTTTTGTAAGCGCATCATCCGCGATGAGCCGGAGTTGGATGCACATCTGAAACCCAAACATCTGGACGTCAGCGCGCTGGATACGCCGACGCTCGCGCTGGCCAATGCCGCCCGTGAAGCCCTGCGTATCGGCGACGCGATGGAGCAGATGATGGACGGGCTGAAGAAAGTAATGCACGGCGAACCGCGTGAAGAGAAAGAGCTGCGCAGGATAGCGGACGACATTAACGTGCTGTACACGGCAATTAAGCTCTATCTGGCGCGGATGCCAAAGGATGAGCTGGCGGAAGAGGAATCGCGCCGTTGGGCGGAGATTATCGAAATGTCGCTCAACCTTGAGCAGGCTTCCGATATTGTCGAACGTATGGGCAGCGAGATAGCCGATAAGTCGCTGGCCGCCCGCCGGGCATTCTCTGTCGAAGGGCTGAAAGAACTGGATGCGCTCTACGATCAGTTGCTCAGCAATCTGCAGCTGGCGATGTCAGTGTTCTTCTCAGGAGATGTGACCAGTGCCCGTCGTCTGCGCCGCAGCAAGCACCGCTTCCGTATTCTCAATCGTCGTTATTCGCATGCGCACGTTGACCGTCTGCATCAGCAGAATGTGCAGAGCATCGAAACCAGCTCCTTGCACCTGGCGCTGTTGGGCGATATGCAGCGTCTGAACTCGCTGTTTTGTTCCGTGGCTTACAGCGTGCTGGAACAGCCGGATGAAGACGATGGGCGGGATGATTACTAATGAGGACAGGTGAAATATTGCCCGATGGCGCAGTCCGGTAGGCCGGATAAGGCGAAGCCGCATCCGGCAATGTGCGCTGAACTGCCTGATGGCGCTGCGCTTATCAGGCCTACAGTTGTAGCCCGGATAAAGCGAAGCCGCCATCTGGCATCAGACAACAAATCAACTAAAAGCAGTGGCCTGCTTCAACGGCAACCGCTTCTTCACCCGCTTTAAAGATATACGTGGTGTTCGGGCCGCCGAGCACGGATTGACCGTTACTTACCTTAATCCAGTTCCCTTCCGGCAGGCCAATCACCGTCAGCTCCGGTGCCACAACCAGCAGCTCGCGGATACGCTGTTCACGCGTTTCGCCTTTATGGCCTTCCGGCAGCGCGTTGGTGAAGTGTGGGTTAATCTGCAGCGGGAACAGACCCAGCGCATCAAAACCTTTTGGATCGACAATCGGCATGTCGTTGGTAGTGCGGATGGTCTGGCAGGCAAGGTTGGAACCTGCGCTCCAGCCGATGTACAGCGCACCGCGTTTGACGACATCCACAATCGGCGCCAGCAGTCCGCGTTCGCGGCTTTCTTTCAGTAACTGGAAGGTATTACCCCCGCCGACAATCACCAGCTCTGCGTTTTCAATAGCGGCAATCGGATCGGCAACGGTATGAATACCCGTAACGTTGACACCCATTGGCGCAAAGATGGCTGCCGTTTTCGCTGTGTACTCATCCCAGGTTTGCGTCACGCCAGCGAACGGAATAAACACCGCCGTACGGCGACCATTCAGTTGTTCAGCAATCAGCGGCAGCGCATGTTCCATCCAGCCTTTGCCCGGCAGCGTCGAGTTACTCAATAAAAGCAGTTCCATCATTTCTCCATGTAATCAGAAAATTACAAACCGCGCTAATGCTACCACTATCAGGCTAACGCCTTACTGATATGGCTCACGATGTTGGAAGGGGGAGATAGAAGCTGAGGCTATTTTTTAAGTGTCAATTCAATGCCGAGTACCTTCATCACTGCAAGGGTGGTTTTCAGCGTCGGGTTACCTTTCTCACTAAAAGAGCGATAAAGCTGCTCGCGGGATAATCCCGTTTCTGCCGCAATGTTCGCCATTCCCTTAGCGCGAGCTACCACGCCCAGTGCTTTTGCAATGTATGCAGCATCGCCTGTTTCGAGGGCATCGGCCATAAACACGGCAATTTCTTCATCATCAACCAGCGCAGTCGCGGGATCGTAGTGAGCAAGTTTATTCATGGCGGAAGACCTCCTGATAATCCAGTGAACGGGCGAGCATTCCCCAACAGGTTTAACATCACCAGCTAAACCATTAGCCAGACGAAAAAGGCGTGTGGCAATTAGCGTTTTAGCTCTCCTGTCCCGTAGGTTTTGCTCCCAAGCCGGAAAACCATTGTCTGAAGAATTTCCATGATGACGTTCCATGTATTTTATAAACTACATTATGAATTGACAAGTTGAGACTAGAGAGTAAAAAAATGGGGAGTAAGGGGAAATGCTTGCTGGAGGAAACAGGAAAGTGTCTCGCAATAATACGTATTTTTTCAGGATGCTGCGGTTGATACGAGAATCGATGATAGGGGATTGGGAGGGCTTTGTGCCAGGAGCGGAAGCTATATGTCCACTAGAATATGACAGATTCATGCATGGTGATTCACCACTACACGTAGTTGCCGTCTTAGCAGGGTTTTATCCTGGAAAGAATAAAATCCACTCGCTCTTCTACAGAAACACATGGTAATTCAATCAACTGATAGTCATACATACGGTATGTTTTTACCATTGCGTGATATGTCGCGATGGCAACATCTAAAGATTGTTTGCGCTCTGTGTCCTGTACATATATTTCACGCCAGGGTGGTGCAATAAATACGATTCGGTTATAGCGAAATTTCTCGATGGCGTTTTCCAGATGCCTCGGTATGGTAAGTTCAGAAAGACGTAAATAACCTACAACATCAGGAACACCACGATCAAAGAAGCAGGGTTGTGTATGCCCTTCCGCTTCATGCCACGAACGCATTTCCCAGGATAGCATCAGATCTGCAAATGCAGTCTGGTTGGCCCACGGTAATGCATCGCCGCCGATGTTAACCTGGTCTTGGATCACACCTCTTCCAGCTTCTTTAGAACACCAAAACCCTCGTTTTATAATCGTATCAATTATCGTGCTTTTGCCTGACCCAGGGCCACCAGTCAGAATGAATCGATGCTGAAACGCTGAAGACATTGAACTCTCCCAAACCTTCTTAGACGCGATGATTTAGCAATTGATGGCGTACTTTTTGCGTATCGTCATATTACCTGCTGATGGCATGACTAACTACGTTTTATCCCCATTTTAATGTCCGCTATTCTCTCATTTCACAGGCCGATCTACTTTATTTCTCACTCGCCGAGGCGTTCCGCCATCTTGATTGTAGCCATCTCACTACTGAAGAAAATCTGGCGCTATCGTTTGGCTGTGAAGAGGCGCTGGCAGGGTTGTACCAGACGCTGAATTTTATGGGCGAAAGCCTGCTGACCATGGCGGGTGAAGGTCAGGAACATTTTGCGTATGAGAGCATATGCCAGTTAGGACACAGTCTGGTCAACATCAGCCAGTTGATTCCCGCACTGGTGCAGTTAGAAGCGAAAGCTGACCAGCAACTGTTCGCTGTTGCATAGTACCTAAAATAGACAGAGCGCCCACCCCTGGCGCTCTGTTCCTGCTCTCTTACCCCGCCCGCGCAAATTCTGCCGCTTCGGCGATTAGCGCGTCATCCGGGCGTACGCCGGTGTACATGGCGAACTGCTCCACGGCCTGTAAGGCAATCACCTCTGCACCGCTGATGGTCTTTTTACCTAATTGCTGTGCCAGTTTGATTACCGGTGTTTCCGGCGGCAGGGCGACGACGTCAAACACCACGCTGGCGGCAGCGACCATCGCTTCGCTGTAGGCCAGTTCATCGCTCTCTTTACCGCCAGCCATGCCGACGGGCGTCACGTTGACCAGAATATCGCAGGTAATTCCTTCCGGCTGCGGCTGCCACTGGAAACCGTACTGTTTTGCCAGCGCCGGGCCGCTCTCCCGGTTACGGGCGGCGACGATCACATCGCGAAAACCGGCATCGCGAAATGCGGCGATAACCGCTTTACCCATTCCACCGCTGCCGCGGATCATGACGCGCGCGTGGTTATCAAGCTGGTGGCTTGCAATCAGGCTTTTTACCGCAATGTAGTCGGTGTTAAATCCTGTCAGCGTACCGTTGTCATTGACGATGGTGTTGACGGAATCAATGACTTTTGCGGAAGGATCGATGGCATCCAGAAACGGCATGCAGCTCTCTTTAAACGGCATAGAGACCGCACAGCCGCGAATCCCGAGTGCGCGAACGCCTTTCACTGCGGCCTCAATATCCTGCGTAGTAAAGGCTTTGTAGATAAAATTTAACCCTAACTTTTCATACAGATAGTTATGAAAGCGTGTGCCAAAGCTGCCGGGGCGACCGGCAAGCGACATGCACAACTGGGTGTCGCGGTTAATCATGTTAAATTTCCTCGGCGTGAGACAATATGTACTGTTCGGCTTCCTGCGACCAGATCCCCTGATGACGCTCCAGGATAGCGCGCAAGGCCGGATCGTCAATCTGGGTGAGCGCAGTTAACGGCAATGATTTTCCGGTGTAAACCAGTTTTTTACCTCCACCGACCTGCGGCAGTTCCAGCGTTGTTTCACCTGCCGCATTCAATCCCAGAATGTGCGTCACCACTTTTGCCGCCTGAACTTTCTTCTCTTCGATCAGTTTTACCGCCGTGCGCATGTCGTCGGTATTGCCGCCAGATGTCCCAACATAATGGGTGAAGGCATAGTGCACGTCGTAGAAGTTAATCGGCGCGCTAAACTGCTTATCCTGCGGACCGGCAAAGAAGTTCATGCAACCATCGGCAGCCAGCAAAGAAGAGGCCAGCGTAACCAACTGTTCGTTGGGCACAAACACAAAGATGTCATCAAACCCGTGCCCGCCGCTCAGCGCCATCAAGGTGTCATAACCTGCATCCTGGGCGTGGAGATAATGGATCAACGTTTGTGGTTCTGATGGATAGTGCTTGCGGGCGTAGTTCAACTTGTCGTGATTGGTGTCGGTAACCACCAGCAGCGCCGGATTAACCGGACCATGCAGCGCGTAGTCGATTGCCAGCAGTCCCATTGGCCCGGTGCCGCCGAGTATCAGTGTACGCCCCTGCGGACGAATGCCCATCTTGTGGTTATACGTGCCTTCCTGTAGGTGATAGTTGGCGTTGAATGCGCCAATCACGCAGGACAGCGGCTCAACCAACGAGCCTTCAAAATAGGTTTCACCTTCGTAGGCTAACAGGCAGTCCTGCTCCATGACTTCATCTGGAATGATGACGTGCGTGGCTTCACCACCTACCCACGGGAAGGAGTAGCCGGGGCAGTCCGGGCGATCCGGCAGTTGCAGGTTAGCCTGAATGGCATAGCGCTGGCCGGGCTGAAACTTATGCTGCCATTTTTTGCCTACGGCAATGATATCGCCGCAAAACTCGTGACCGATGATGATCGGGTTGGTGGCCACATCGTCCGGCACCTTTTTGTGGTTCTCGCCCTGGTTAGCCTCTTTCCAGGAAGAAAGGCACAGGCTGTCGGTTACGACTGAGGCCAGAATTTCATCGTCCTGCATTTCAGGAAGATCGAAGGTTTCCAGGCGCAGATCGCGTTTACCATAAAGGCGTAAAGCTGTTGTTGTTTGCATTGTTACCACCTCTTCCTCTTTCGAGGACTATTTGTTGAAGTAGCCCCGGCATCGCCGGGGCGAAAAAATCAGGACAGGAAACCCAGCGCGTTACCGATAATTCCCAGCGCAAACAGGGCGAAGATCAGCCATACCGGATTAATTTTCCTGTTGAGCAGACGCACCATCAGCAGCGTCAGACCCAGCGCCAGCAGGCCGGGGCAGAGTTGGTCGAGAATGTTCTGCACGGTCATGGTGACGGTGGTGCCGTCTGCGCCAGGCGTTTGCGATACCACCAGCGGCACGTTGATGCTGGTCCATTTAGTGACCAACACCCCCATGACAAACAGGCCGAGAATCGATGCGCCTTCGGTCAGTTTCTGCAGCAGGTTGCCGCCCATGTCGCTGACGATATTGACCCCTTTACGAAAGCCAAGCTGTAAGCCGTACCACTTCATGGCAAGACGTACTGCATTGAAAATAAAGAAGAAAAATAGTGGGCCGAGAATGTTTCCGGACAGCGCCAGCGATGCGCCGAGCGCGGCGGTAATCGGGCGCAATGTTCCCCAGACCAACGGGTCGCCAACACCGGCCAGCGGGCCCATCAGCCCAACTTTGATGCCGTTGATGGCCCCGTCGTCAATTTCCGCACCATTAGCGCGAGCTTCTTCCATCGCGGCGGTCACGCCAATCACCGGGCCGCACACGGCAGGCGTGGTGTTGAAAAACACCAGGTGGCGTTTGAGTGCTGCAACCTGATCCTCTTTCAGCGGATACAGGCGCTTGATGGCAGGGATCATGTCGTAGCAAAAGCCCAGTCCATGAATGCGTTCAAAGTTGAATGACGCCTGTTGCAGGTTGGAGCGAACAAACATGCTAAACAGGTCGGATTTGGTCAGTTTTTTCTGTTCCATGGCTGGCTCCATTAGTCATCAAGCTGATCGAGAGCTTGAGAAGAGGCGGGTTGCGCCTGCGGTTCGGCTTTACGCCACTGTGGGTTCAGCTGGATGTAGACCAGCGCGATAATCACGCCAACCCCACCGAAAGCCAGCAGGCTCAAATCGAGATAACCCCCAGCGATAAACCCGAGGAAGAAGAAGGGCATCAGGTACTTCACGCCCATCATGCGCAGCACCATGGCGTAGCCGACCACCACGATAAAGCCACCGGCAATCTGCAATCCGCGGGTGACGAATTCCGGAATGGCGTTGAGCATATTGCTGACCATATCGGCGCTGACAAACAGCGAGACGATTAATGCAGGAATGGCAACGCGCAGCGCCTGTACGCCGAGAGCGGAAACGTGCAGCATGTCGATGGTGCGAAAGCGGGCGTCTTCGGCTGCTTTATCCGCCGCGTGCTGGAACACCACGGTGATGGTACGGGCAAAGACAGTTAGTACCTGACCTGCCGCCGCCACCGGCAGGGCGATGGCGATACCGGTAGCAATGCTTTGCTGACCGACGATAACCAGAATGGCGGAGATAATACTGGCGAGCGCCGAATCGGGAGACTGCGCTGCGCCGACGTTCATCCAGCCAAGAGCGATTAACTCCAGCGTGCCGCCGAGCATAATCCCGGTTTTTAAATCACCAAGGATCAGGCCGATAACGGTACAAGCAATTAGCGGACGGTGGGTCTGGAACTCATCCAGCACGCTGCCCATTCCGGCAATACAGGAAAATAGGAATATGGCGATAATTTGTAGGGTACTTATTTCCATAATATGTCACCTTGTGAATGTGATCATCCCTGCCTGTTAAAGCATAAGTACACAGGCATTTTTATTTATTCAGCGAACGATTGTTCTTCTATTTTTTCGAGAATATTAATAGATGGATCGGATGCGACAACGCGTAAATCCAGCGTAACACCCAGTTTATCTAACTCACGAAACGCATTAATGTCGTCGCTGTCTAAAGAAACGGCTTTGGTTAATTGTTTTTTACCTGGTCGCCAGGCCATGCCGCCAATATTTAACGTGGCAATTTTTACCCCTTGTTTTACCATTGCTAATGCATCCTGTGGGCGGGTAAATAGATAAAAAACGGTTTCGTTCTGGTATTGCGGATTATGGTAAACCGCGACCGCCTTTTCGATATTAACGACGTTCACTTTCATTCCCGGTGGGGCAGCCTGACGTAATAATGTGCGACGTACTTCATCGTTATAAACGTCGTCATTACAGATAATAATCCGTTGGGCATTCGCCACCTTCGACCAGACGGTGGTGACCTGACCGTGGATCAGGCGGTCATCAATACGAGCAAGGGTAATGTTCATCAGAAATCCTCTTCGGCCGTTTCCAGATGCTTCCAGACGACACAGGTTTGTTGAGCAATGGTCGTCAGGTGTTCGCACAGTTCATCCACATTCATACTGCTTTGGTTGTCTACCAGTTCCAGCGCCAACGGCAGTGATAACCCGCTAATGACCCGTATCGCCGGATTGTGCATCGCCAGCGTCGCAGCGGCATTCCAGGGACTGCCACATTGCAAATCGACGGCAATCAGCCATTCATCACTAGTGTGAATACTTACTAACTTTTTTAGCTTTTCCACAATGTCGCTGGTGTTCTCTCCGGGAACAAATGCCACGGCTTCAACGTTGGCATCACCGTAGACCATCTGTATCGATTCCAGCATGGCGCAGGCCAGTTTGCCGTGAGCACAGAAGATTGCATTGACCATAAAACCTCCTTAGCCGCGCGTTTTTCCGCCCGCAATGTTAGTGGTTACTCCGGTGATGTAACTGGCGCGCTCAGATAAAAGATAACAAACAAAATCAGCGACTTCGCTTAAGCGCCCTGATCGACCAATCGGGATCGCGTTCTTGGTGTAGCCCTCGCGCAGCTGTTCGACGGTGATGTTGCGGGTCCAGGCCAGCGCTTCTTCATACTCGGGGGTCCGCAGTCCGGTTTTTTCCAGAATGCCAGGTGCAATACCAACCACGCGGATGCCGTGTTTGCCCAACTCTTTCGACCAGGAACGGGTAAAACTATTCAATGCGGCTTTGGTCGCGGCGTAACAGCTTTGACCTTCAGAACCTTCCAGTCCGCTTTCGGAAGAGACATTCACAATCACGCCGTTACGCTGTTTTACCATTTGGCGTGCCGCTGCCTGCGACATTAAGAACACACCTTTCTGGTTGATATTAACCATTTTTTCGAAAGCAGCTTCGTTGAGTTCGTATTGCCCGGCGGGTGCTTTTTCATCGACCAGCAGACGCGGAAAATTAACGCCAGCATTATTTACCAGCCCATCAATACGTCCGTAGCGTTGGATAATTTCAGCGACAGTATGATTAACCTCTTTGGCACTGGAAATATCCGTTGGCCAGAAATGATACCCGTCATGGCTATCGTATTTACCTTCTCCACCATGAATATCTGCCATTTGTACATTAGCGCCTTGCACTAATAACTCTTCGACAATCGCCAGACCAATTCCGGATGCACCACCGGTAACAATAATGACTTTGCCCTGCAAGTTTAACCACGTTTGCATAATAAACTCCCGATTCAGATAAGGGGATCCCACATAAAATTAATTATGGCAGGACCAATTAGAATTTATTTACTTCAACAATAATTCAGCGGTATGGCTGTTGGTAACTAAACAGTTAATATAATTCCCACGTAATGCGCCTAATATCCCACTGTATTTTTCTTCACCCATTGCAATGCCAATGGAGTAACGCGCCTGTTTTAATTTATTGGTTTCGATGGAGAGCGTCTTTTCACTCATATTGGTCTCTACGGTTACACCGTTGATATCGTAAAAGCGCGAGCAAATGTCTCCGGCAACCTGGCGGGCATGCAGGTCATCACTCTCTTCACTGCCGTAAAAAGCGTGCCAGTTGGCGCCATCACGTATCGCCGGAGATCCAATCCCGACCAGCGCGATGTCCAGATTATCCCAGTACGCGGAAATCGATTTAAAATGTCGTGACTGCATGATCCCGTTACGGATCAGCGGGTTTTCCAGCAGTGCCGGGAAATCTGCCAGGTGTGATTCCCCTTTGAGCTTTGCCGCAGCGCCGTAGGTCAGCGTATTGACATGGTAGCGGCTTTCAAGCTTGCCGGATGGTCCGCCGATAATCGGCACACAGATCAGCTGGCGCGACTGGCTGGCAGGAGATAATCCTTCCACCAGTCCCCGTACCGCGCGGCCCCATGAGAACCCGATAATGTCCCCAGGTTCCAGTAAGCGTTCCAGCAACTGTGCGCCATGTACGCCCATCATATTAAGTTGTTCATCTTCCTGCTCGCTATCGCAGGAGACTACGACCGCCTCTTTCAGGCCAAATTTCTGTTTTAGCTGCTGTTCCAGCCACAGATTTTCGTTGTAGTCGTAATTAATGGCGATGGTGACGATACCCTGCTCACGTCCACGTTTTAGTAACCGGCTGATCGTGGTGCGATAAATACCCAGCTCGCGGGCGATTTGCGCTTGTGTCATATCCTGTTCGTAATACAGCTGCGCTATTTTTACGATCAGGCGGATATCATCGCTGTTTTCCGTCGCCATTTTTGGACTCCTGCACATTTGTGCAAATCACGAAATTGCCTTCTTGATCTGATATAACCCCATCTGTTCTCCATCTCAAAGCTATTTCCACTTATTTCAGCGCCCTGAAATGACCGATTGTGTTGCACATTTGATGTGGCGATGGCGCGTTGTCGGCACAGATGTGCATACCGCTCTAATGTATTGATTCTGCTTGTTTTCACTCAACAAAATTGCAGGGATGGATCGCTGACACTTTTGTGTCAAAAGGTGTGACGGATCACAAATAGCGCGTGGACAGTCGGACACGATTATTTTTTATCGTCCGCAAGGTAGGGTATATTTCGCTGTCAAAGGAGAAACTATGCTGCCCGACTCATCCATCCGATTAAATAAATACATCAGTGAAAGCGGAATCTGCTCGCGCCGCGAGGCGGATCGCTTTATCGAACAAGGGAATGTCTTCCTGAATGGTAAACGCGCCACCATCGGCGATCAGGTGATGCCTGGCGACGTCGTAAAAGTAAATGGTCGGTTGATTGAGCCGCGTGAAGCGGAAGATCTGGTTTTTATCGCGCTGAATAAGCCGGTAGGGATTGTCAGCACCACCGAAGACAGCGAACGCGACAACATTGTTGATTTCGTGAATCACAGCAAGCGCGTGTTTCCAATTGGTCGTCTGGACAAAGATTCTCAGGGACTTATCTTTCTGACCAACCACGGCGACCTGGTGAATAAAATCCTGCGTGCCGGTAACGATCACGAAAAAGAATATCTGGTGACGGTCGATAAGCCGGTCACTGATGACTTTATCCGTGGTATGGGGGCCGGTGTGCCCATTCTCGGTACCGTCACCAAAAAATGTAAGGTGAAGAAAGAAGCGCCGTTTGTGTTTCGTATTACGCTGATTCAGGGGCTTAACCGTCAGATCCGTCGTATGTGCGAACACTTTGGCTATGAAGTTACCAAGCTTGAGCGTACGCGTATCATGAACGTTGGTTTGTCTGGTCTGCCGCTTGGTGAATGGCGCGACCTGACAGATGACGAACTGATCGATCTGTTCAAGCTGATTGAGAACTCGTCCTCAGAAGCCAAACCGAAGGCGAAAGCGAAGCCAAAAACCGCAGGCATTAAGCGTCCGGTGGTGAAAATCGAAAAATCAGCGGAGAAAGAGAAATCGCGCCCGGCGGCAAACGGTAAGCGTTTTACTTCGCCGGGACGTAAGAAGAAGGGACGTTAACGTCTACCGCGCGTCGGCGTATTTGCTGACCAGGAAAACGATGCTTCCGCATCCGGTTTATAGGCCTGCTTTTTCTTCAACTGGCGGGCTTTTTTAGCTTCTGCTTCGCGCAAGGCCATCAGTTTATCGATGTACTCTTTCTTGATGCTGTTGGTCTCTGCGTTGGTCAGCAGGCGACCATGCGCAATGCGCGCGCGGTCGAGCAGCGTTTTCAGTTCACGCTGTTCGCGCTCGGTCATCTCTTTTTGGGTAATGCGGGGGAGTGCCATAAGGGTGCCCTCTGTTAGCCGATATCCTCAGTGTACGGTAATCCAGAACCTGCTGATAGCGTCATGTATTGTATTATTCAGCAATACGTAATTTTCCGGCGAAGTCCTGCTGTGTATAGCCCGTTGTTCTGAATCGTTTGTCTGTGATGATGTTATCGATCTCTTTTAATGTGGCGATACACATCACTCCGTCCTGGCCAAATTTTGTATGGTCGGCAAGAATTACCGACTTTTTACTCATAGCAATCATTGATTTGGCAACATAGGCTTCATCGAAGCTTTTCACCAGCACACCATGTTGAGGTGAGATACCACCCGCGCCGATGAAGCAGATATCTGCGTGAATAGTGTTTATTTGCTGACAAACGGAGACGCCGAGATTGGCACGGAAATGGTAGTCATATTCACCACCTAATACATAAACGCGCGCTTTAAGATTATGTTCTTTTATTTTATCGGCAATTAAGGCTGAGTTAGTAATAACGGAGTAGGCCAGAGGAGGTAATTGTTCGGCCAGAATAAGATTTGTTGTACAGGAGTCAATGAATAGAGTGTCGTGCTCGCTGACCATCCCGGCGGCAAGTTTACCAATTGCCATTTTTTCTTCGCGGTGTATATCAATCCGCGCGCCAAATTCATCTTCCTGAACAACCTGCTTTTTGACGGCTCCGCCGTGAATCTTGGTAATTTGCCCTTCAGACTCCAGTATGGAGAGATCGCGGCGAATGGTCTCTGATGTGACTTTTAGCGTTTCCGATAATTTGATAACCGTCACTTCACCGAATTTATTTAATTCATCGAGGATATGTTTTCTTCTTTTAATCGGGTTCATTATTTTCCGCCAACGTCGTGCTTTGGCGCATGGTAACTGGATGTGCAGAGCAACGCAACCACTCCAGCGCACAGACAATACCCTCATCATCATTAGAGGCCGTCACATAGCTGGCTTGTCGTTTTACTACCTCTGGCGCATTCCCCATTGCAATACCAATGCCGGCGGCGGAAAACATACTGATATCGTTTTGCTGGTCGCCAATCGCCGCAACTTTATCGGCTGTTATATTTAGCTGGTGCATTAACATGCTAATAGCATAACCTTTATTTATTTCGCTACGTTGGATATCAATGTAATTCTCCCCAGTGATAGTCGCTGTATAACCATAAGGCAATTTATTATTCACGTCAGCACACAACGCATTTATTTTTAACTGCTCAGTAACGAGTGTGATTTTATAAATATCTTGTCGGTTTAAAATATTACCGGGTGCTGCAGGAATAAGTGGTAATTCAAATAAACGGGCTTCATAAGTTGTCCATGGCGCTACCTGTAGGTCGCAACGATGATAAATAGCATCGGCGCTAAAAAAGTGATGAGGGCAGAGGGAAAGTGCAATATGTCGGTCAATATCCCGAAGATTCATACAAGAGAGCGCTGCAGTATGAATATTGCGCTGCTGCGCCATCTCGAGGATCTGACCTCCGTTAAAGCCTGCGCACCAGCCAAACAGCGCATTAACCTGCTGCTGCTGTAGCAGGCGCATCATAGAGGAGACCGGTCTGGCGGAACAGGCGGCCAACAGGCCACCGCGCTGGTGGAATTCTACGAGTGCCTGACGCGTGCGTGGACTGATTGTCTTTTGCGAAGTCAGTAGTGTTCCATCCAGATCGGTGACCAGTAACATGCTTCTTTTCCCTTAATATCAATGCGCAATAAACGGTGTGACAGCCTCTTTGGCGGCGTTGCAGACCATATTGTCGATTGCCGTACCGACGACCAGAATATTGACCCCGGTATCCTTAAACGCTTTGGCATTGGCGAGGTTAATTCCGCCTTCCGCCAGCGTCGGCACGCTTACCGCGCCGACCAGTGCCCACAGGCGATCTTTAATGGCTTGCGGAATATCACCTGCGGCTACGCCTTCGTAGCTCATACCGGTCATTAAACCAATCATGTCGACGCCAATTTCCTGCATCCGTTTTGCTACGCTGGCGACCTCTTCCGGAGTGCGTGCAGGAATACCGAAGGTATGCAGGTCATCCGGGTGACCAATATAAGCATCAACGGTCAGGCCATACTGATGGGCGAGATTAACGATGTCCTGTAGATCGTCCCAGTCGGATTTATGGGTGTGTAAGCCATCGGCACCAGCACGGGCAATCTCCAGTATCTCTGTTTCCGTGAGCGGGACCGGTAACGTTTCGGTAAAGCCACCTGCGATACCGACGGTAATGAAGATATCGTCAGGAACCACATTACGTACGCCATGTACTGCTTCGGCCATCTGGCTGTTGGTGATTTCGTGGCGGATTTGTTCTGCCGCGTGCATGTTGCTTACCCCCTTATGCCCACGCGCCAGCGCCAGTGCGGGATGGTTCGGTTCGAGCAGCTTAACGCCCGCCTCACATACTGCTTTTGCCAGACGCGCATCGTCGCCGGTTATCCCTGTGCTGAGGATGGTCTGCCCGCCGTGCAGCGTGATGGCATCTTTCACTTTCTGTAACGCTTTAGCGCGTTTTTTATTCATATCGCCTTTAAACATGGTGTACCTCTGGTGTTGGTGCATTAATTAATGGGCTGACGCGGTAGATTCTTTCTGTGCGACAGCCTTAAAACGGTTGGCAATAATGGTGGAAATACAGGTCAGGCCCATGACGGTAACCATCACAATCGCCATTTGCAGCGCATTGCTGGATAAGAACGGAGAGGCAAATGCGGGGACATAAGCCACGCCTTTGACGTTAAAGAAACCCAGCATCATGCCGCCCAGACCGGCCCAAACGATCGCTGAACCAAAGACAATTTTGTTGGCAAACATGAACGGATAGGCCGATTCAACGAAGGTCCCAAAGCCGAGGTTGATAAGCAGGCCGGGCGTCGCGACGGCTGCTTCGCTTTTTTCTCGTGGTGCGATGACGTTAGCCAGGTTGATTCCTGCTGCAACCATCACCAGGCCTACCATATCGACAGCGCCGAGGAAGCTGACTCCGGATTTTTCCATTTCCAGGAGCACCAGCGGCAGAATGACTGCGTGATAGACTCCCCCCAGAATAGCTGGCCAGATAACCAACCCAGCCAGCAGGCCAGCAAGAATAGGGCTGAAGGCCAGCGTGCTTTCGATAGCCAGTTTGATGTAATTACCTGCTGACAGCGCCAGCGGACTCAGCAGATAGTGCATGATTAACCCAGCGGCCAGGCCTGAGATCCCACCCGCTACAATGTTGACGGTGGTCATCGGAAAGCGCCAATTCAGGCATAATTCGAACAGCCAACGAACGAAAATCCCGGCCATCAAACCACCGATGATCCCTCCAATCAGACCGCCTTCGACGGAAAGTACTCCGGCGACCACCCCGGCAACAATTGAGACTTCATCCAGTTCCGAAATCTGTTTTGCTGCGAGAACCGCAACTAAAACCGGTAGGCCCTTCAGTAGAATTTCAAAGATATCGTTGAGTTTTTCCAGGCCCGGAATGTGACTGAGTGCGAGCACGATTGCCATGGCAATAAAGCCCGGCAGCGCAGGGATCATTATGCTGCGAATATTGAAGCGCTTAAGCAGACTTTTTCCAGAACCGCCCTGTGAAGGAGAGGCACTGCCCAACTGTGGTTTGTATTTAACGCCCCAGTGCTTACACAGTGATGCGATGAAGGAGACTGCGCGGGTTCGGCTGGTGGTACCCGTCGTGCCCGAGGTTGCGACGACATTTGCCCCTTTTGCCGCCACTAGCGCCATTGAGGTTCCGCCGGTGCCAACAATCGGTGTTTTCATTTCAACAGCTGCGGCAAAGACCGCCTGGTTGGCCTTCACCGGATCGGCGCTCATCACGATGATCCCGTCGATCTCACCGTTACGGATCATTTCAGCAATCCTGCAATCGCTCTCAACTACCGAGTCGTTCACATCTGAAAGTTTGCCCTGAAATATCCTTTGTGGTTTTTGTTGGTTTTCTGTGGTTAGTGCAAATACCGACGCTGGCGTGTGAGCTTTGGCAACGTCCATTGAGGCTTCTGCCGCAATGAACTGCACAGCGGCAACTTCCACTCCTGCGGCTTCGCACTGCTGGTAAATTTCCTGGAGTAGCTTTTCTGGTTCAGCACCACCCAGGTTGTAGAGGTTGCCTCCACTGCTTCCAATAATCGCAATTTTTTTCATAGCGGCCTCGAAGATAGGGTAAGGGTTTATCTGTGTTGTAGTGAAATCATATTCCCAATTAAAACAAACTAAATCAACATTAGAAAAATGATTAAATTTGAATTAAAAACAGGTTTGTTTGTATATTTTATTGAAAAATAACAATTAAATAATTATTTTGTTTTATGTTGATATTTGTTGTTTTGTGATGGGGTTCAAATGCGGGTAGGGAGAAATGGAGGATGCCTCCTCCATTTATGAAGATTAGTGTTGTTTTACTGAGTGTGGTTTCTCTTCAATCGACTTACCGGACCAGTAGCCTGCCAACAGCGAACCGGAAAGGTTGTGCCAGACGGAGAATAACGCGCCAGGCAGGGCGGCAAGCGGGCCAAAGTAGATCTTGCCCAGCGCAGCGGCAAGTCCTGAATTCTGCATGCCCACTTCAATTGCCAACGTACGGCAGGTTGACTCGTCGAAACCAAACATTTTTCCGCCCCAGTAGCCGCTGAGCAGGCCAATGGTGTTATGTAGGATTACGGCGATAATCACCACAAAGCCGACGGATGCAATGTGCGAGGCAGAACCCGCCACGACGGCGCTGATGATTGCCAGAATGCACACCATTGAAAATGCGGGCAGATACGGTTCCACGACTTTTACGACGCGTGGGAACAGGTGGTGAATGACCAACCCCAACGCAATTGGAATGACCACGATCTGCAGGATACTCAGCAGCATACCCATCACATCCACCTGGATATGCGCGTCGACATACAGCCGTGTCAGCAGCGGTGTGGCGACAACGCCGACCAACGTTGAAACCGATGAAATAGTCACAGAGAGCGCCACATCGCCTTTTGCCAGATAGATCATTACGTTTGATGCTGTTCCGCTGGCGACGCTACCGACCAGCACCATCCCTGCGGACAATTCCGGCGGCATATTAAATGCCAGCGCTAAAATCCATGCGGCGAGCGGCATCACCAGATAGTGCAGGAAAATACCCGCCGCGACTGGTGCAGGACGTGAGAGTACGCGTTTAAAGTCGTCTACCTTCAGGTGAACGCCCATACCGAACATGATCAGCATCAGTAACGACGGCACGAATGGCCCGACAGGCGTAAAGGTGGTGGGCGTGTAATACGCAACAACAGAGAGCAGCAGTGCCCATAACGGGAACAGCCGCGTGAGAGTAGCGAGCATGTTATATTCCTTGCGATTGAAATGTGTTGTTATAAAAAAGCCGGGTTCGAGCCCGGCTATCGTTATTGTTTATTGCGTGATGAAATTTTATTCAAACAAATTATGGTGCAGCTTCTGTACCACCTGTTCGGCTTCAGTACCGGGCACCAGGAAGCACAGGTTATGGCTGGACGCGCCGTAGCAAATCATGCGGATGTTGAATGGCTCCAGTACGCCGAACACCTCTTTACCCACGCCACAGGCTTTGGACAGGTCGTTACCAATCAGCGCCACCAGCGCCAGGCCTTCTTCCACTTCAACCCGACACAGGGCAGACAGTTCCATCAGCAGGGACTGTGTTAACAGTGTATCGCCGGTGGAGGTCGAACCGGTGGTATCCAGCGTCAGCGCCACGCTGACTTCGGATGTGGTAATTAAATCGACCGAAATGTTATGGCGTGCGAGGATGCCGAACACTTCCGCCAAAAAGCCGCGAGAGTGCAGCATATTCAGGCTATGCAGCGTTAGCAGCGTTTGCTTACGGCGCAGTGCCAGCGCCCGGAACAGCGGTGGATTCGCGGTTTTATTGCATACCAGCGTACCGCCTGCTTTTGGATCCTTACTGGAGCCAACAAACACCGGGATATCGCTACGTACGGCAGGTAACAACGTTGCCGGGTGTAGCACTTTCGCGCCAAAGGTCGCCATTTCTGCGGCCTCTTCAAAGGCGATTTCATCAATACGCTGCGCCGCCGGAACAACGCGCGGATCGGTCGTGTAAATGCCAGGAACATCGGTCCAGATATCGACGCGCGTGGCGTGCAGCGCTTCGGCCAGCAGGGCAGCCGTATAATCGCTCCCGCCGCGCCCCAACGTGGTGGTGCGGCCTTTACCTTCACTGCCGATAAAGCCCTGAGTAATCACCAGACCTTCGCTCAGACGCGGGGCCAACTGGAGCGTTGCCAGTTCGGCCAGCGCCGCGACGTCAGGTTCTGCGCGGCCAAAACGATCGTTGGTGCGCATCACTTTACGTACGTCAAACCACTGCGCCTGCACGTTGCGCTCACGCAGGATCTCGACGAACAGCAGGGTAGACATCAGTTCGCCGTGGCTGACCAGTTCGTCGGTCAGCGCAGTTGAGGTCGCCAGTGACGCCGCTTCAGCCAGCGTGGTGATGTTTTCCAGCAGACGGTCGATCTCTTCACGGATCACGTTTGGATAACGCAGGCGTTCCAGAATATTGAACTGAATTTGACGAATGGCATCGAGTTTTTCGAAGCGCGCGGTTGGCTCCAGCCCTTCAGCCAGTGCGACCAGCAGGTTGGTGATTCCCGCAGAAGCGGAAAGTACCACTACACGGACGTTAGCATCAGAAAGTACTACATCAGCGCTGCGATTCATGGCATCAAAATCCGCCACGCTGGTACCGCCAAACTTGGAGACAACTACATCAGTCATAACTACCTCGTGTCAGGGAATGAATAGAGCGACCATGGCACATAAGGCAGAACAGAAACCGGTGCAGGCGCAAATGCAAATACCGTATTTATAAATAAAATGTGTAGCTTGCACTGTCAACGCTGGGATTATGCGGATTTTTCATGCTGCAACTGCGTTGAGTAACGGTACTAATAACAACGCTGATAACCGCTATACTTTTTAGCCACGTTTGGCGGATGCCCTGGCAATGGCATTAAAACAATCACACTTTTCTGTGACTGGCGTTACAATCGATCTCAGTCACAATTCTCAAAATCAGAAGAGTATTGCTAATGAAAAACATCAATCCAACGCAGACCTCAGCCTGGCAGGCACTACAAAAACACTTTGAAGAAATGAAAGACGTTACTATCGCGGATCTTTTCGCGAAAGATAGCGATCGTTTCACTAAGTTTTCCGCGACGTTTGACGATTTGATGCTGGTGGATTTCTCCAAAAACCGCATCACTGAAGAGACGCTGGCTAAACTGCAGGATCTGGCGAAAGAAACCGATTTGGCGGGCGCCATCAAGTCCATGTTCTCCGGTGAGAAAATCAACCGCACTGAAGATCGTGCCGTGCTGCACGTGGCGCTACGCAACCGTAGCAATACGCCTATCATCGTTGACGGCAAAGATGTCATGCCGGAAGTGAATGCTGTGCTGGAGAAGATGAAATCCTTCTCTGAAGCGATCATCTCCGGAAGCTGGAAAGGCTATACCGGTAAAGCCATCACTGATGTAGTAAACATCGGTATCGGCGGTTCTGACCTCGGCCCGTTCATGGTGACCGAAGCGCTGCGTCCGTACAAAAATCACCTGAACATGCACTTTGTGTCTAACGTCGATGGTACGCACATTGCTGAAGTGCTGAAGAAAGTGAACCCGGAAACCACGCTGTTCCTGGTCGCTTCCAAAACCTTCACCACCCAGGAAACCATGACCAACGCCCACAGCGCGCGAGACTGGTTCCTGGCGACCGCAGGCGACAACAAGCACGTTGCCAAACACTTCGCAGCGCTCTCCACTAACGGTAAAGCGGTTGGCGAGTTTGGTATTGATACTGCCAATATGTTCGAGTTCTGGGACTGGGTTGGCGGTCGTTACTCCCTGTGGTCTGCAATCGGTCTGTCCATCATCCTGTCCGTAGGCTTCGACAACTTTGTTGAGCTGCTCTCCGGCGCGCATGCGATGGACAAACACTTCTCCACCACTCCGGCTGAGAAAAACCTGCCGGTGCTGCTGGCGCTGATCGGTATCTGGTACAACAACTTCTTCGGTGCCGAAACCGAAGCAATTCTGCCGTATGACCAGTATATGCACCGTTTCGCGGCCTACTTCCAACAGGGCAACATGGAATCCAACGGTAAATACGTTGACCGTAACGGCAATGCGGTGGATTACCAGACTGGCCCAATCATCTGGGGTGAGCCGGGTACTAACGGCCAGCATGCGTTCTACCAGCTGATCCACCAGGGCACCAAAATGGTTCCATGCGATTTCATCGCGCCGGCCATCACCCACAACCCGCTGTCGGATCACCATCCGAAACTGCTGTCTAACTTCTTCGCGCAAACCGAAGCACTGGCATTCGGTAAATCTCGTGAAGTGGTTGAGCAGGAATACCGCGACCAGGGTAAAGATCCGGCAACGTTGGACCACGTTGTGCCGTTCAAAGTGTTCGAAGGTAACCGCCCAACGAACTCCATCCTGCTGCGCGAAATCACGCCGTTCAGCCTGGGTGCGCTGATTGCACTGTACGAACACAAAATCTTCACTCAGGGCGCTATCCTGAACATCTTCACCTTTGACCAGTGGGGCGTTGAGCTGGGCAAACAGCTGGCGAACCGCATTCTGCCAGAGCTGAAAGATGGTTCCGAAGTGAGCAGCCACGACAGTTCTACCAACGGTTTGATTAACCGTTATAAGTCCTGGCGTGCTTGATAGCACACACTTGTAGGCCGGATAAGGCGTTTAGCCGCATCCGGCATTAATGAAATAAAAAGCCGATATTAATATCGGCTTTTTTATAAGAATGCTCCAGGATATCTACGTTCTAACTTCATACCTTAATTGAGCTTAATCCTAAAATAATTTTCTTAATGTTATTCAATTTCTGATGTTTTCGGATTTACCGGATATTGCATTTTAATTTTTATATTTTAATTTATTGATTTAATTGTTTTTGTTGTATTTTTTTAATCATTTTTCCTTTCGTTATCTAATTATCCTAAATTCCCGCGTGGCGTAATTTGCACACTTTGGCTTGTGTATACTCGATCTCGCCCGAAATTCTTTTGGGTAAATCTCCATTCATACAATGAAGGGAATTTGTGATGAAAAAAGTTCTGTATGGCCTGTGGGCTATATCTGCGCTTGCGGCGACTTCTGTCTATGCCGCCCCCGTTCAGGTGGGTGAGGCGGCAGGGTCGGCTGCCGCGTCGGTTTCGGCAGGAAGTTCCTCCGCAACCAGCGTGAGCACCGTAAGTTCTGCAGTGGGGGTCGCCCTGGCGGCGACCGGTGGCGGCGATGGTTCTAATACCGGAACAACAACCACCACAACCACCAGTACCCAGTAATAAAGGTACGTTTAATTCTAACCACACTTCGGTGTGGTTATTTTGAATTGCCAAAAGTATGTGGGATTTGTAGGCCGGATAAGCGTTGCGCCACCCGGCAATAATGCGGAGAAACGTCGTGAAGCGACCAGCGCTCATAATGGTTTGCCTGTTACTGCAGGCGTGCTCAGCCACCACCGAAGGGTTGGGGCATTCGCTGTGGGATAGCGTGTTTGGTACTCCCGGCGTACAGATGACGGACGATGAAATCCAAAATATGCCCTACGCCAGCCAGTATATGCAGCTAAACGGCGGCCCCCAACTGTTTGTGGTACTCGCGTTTGCGGAAAACGGACAGCAGAAATGGGTGACTCAGGATCGGGCTATTCTCGTCACGCAGCATGGGCGCATTGTGAAAACGCATCTCGGCGGGGACAACCTAATTGAGGTGAATAATCTGGCGGCAGACCCACTCATCAAACCCAATCAGATAGTCGATGGCGCCACGTGGACCCGCACAATGGGCTGGACTGAACATCAGCAGGTACGCTATGCCACCGCGCGATCGGTTTTCAAATGGGATGGCGCAGACACCATCAAGGTCGGCAGCGATGACACGCCGGTACGGATCCTCGATGAAGAGATAACGACCGATCAAACGCGCTGGCATAACCGCTACTGGATAGACAGTGAAGGGCAGATTCGCCAGTCGGAACAGTATCTAGGCGCGCATTACTTCCCGGTGAAAACCACGCTGATTAAGGCGGCAAAATCATGATCAAACGAGTCGTTATGGCGCTGCTGTTGAGCCTGAGCGCAGCGTCTGTTTTTGCTGCGGGCAGCGTTAAGGTCTTTACCTCCGCCAGCGAAGAGCCAAAAACGCTGACCGGGGCCGAACATCTGCTCGACCTGGTTGGACAGCCGCGGTTGAGCAATAGCTGGTGGCCAGGCGCGGTTATCAGCGAAGAGCGGGCAACGGCGGCGGCAGAACGCCAACAGCAGGCATTACTGGCTCGCCTGGCGACGCTGGGCGCTGAAGAAAGCGGTGACGATGCTGCCGCTATCAACACATTACGCCAGCAGATTCAGGCGTTGAAGGTGACTGGCAGGCAGATGATTAATCTTGACCCGGATGTTGTGCGCGTCAGCGAGCGAGGCAACCCGCCGTTGCAGGGCAATTACACGCTGTGGGTCGGAGCACAGCCAACGCATATCACGCTGTTTGGCCTGCTAAGCCATCCGGGTAAACAACCGTTTATGCCCGGGCGCGATGTTGCCAGTTATCTCGATGGGCAAAGTCGGCTCAGCGGCGCGGATCGTAGCTTCGCCTGGGTTATCTATCCTGACGGGCGCACGCAAAAAGTACCGGTCGCTTACTGGAACAAACGTCACGTTGAGCCGATGCCCGGCAGCATCATTTATGTCGGACTCTCTGATGCTGTCTGGAGCAGCACCTCGGATGAAATTAATGCCGACATTCTTCGCACCCTGACCCAGCGGATACCCGAATAATGAGAAAAACTTACCTGCTCAGCTTACTGGCGCTGGGCGTAAGCGTTGCCTGCCACGGTGAAACCTGGCCCGCGCCCATTGGACCTTCGCAGTCCGATTTTGGCGGCGTGGGGCTGCTGCAAACCCCAACCGCACGCATGGCACGTGAGGGCGAAATGAGCCTCAATTACCGCGATAACGATCAGTACCGCTACTACTCTGCGTCGGTGCAGCTCTTCCCGTGGTTGGAAACCACGCTGCGCTACACCGATGTGCGTACCAAAAAATACAGTAGCGTGGAGTCGTTTTCTGGCGATCAGACTTACAAGGATAAAGCTTTTGATCTCAAACTACGGCTGTGGGAAGAGAGCTACTGGATGCCGCAGGTGGCGGTTGGCGCGCGAGATATTGGCGGAACTGGCCTGTTCGATGCGGAGTATATTGTGGCGAATAAAGCCTGGGGGCCGTTTGATTTCTCGCTTGGCCTGGGCTGGGGATATCTCGGGACCAGCGGTAACGTCAGCAATCCGTTTTGCTCATACAGCGATAAATTCTGCTATCGCGATAACAGCTACAAGCAGGCCGGTTCTATTGACGGCAGCCAGATGTTCCACGGCCCGGCATCGCTGTTTGGCGGCGTCGAGTATCAGACGCCCTGGCAGCCGTTGCGTCTGAAACTGGAGTATGAGGGAAACAATTACCAGCAGGATTTTGCGGGCAATCTGGATCAGAAGAGCAAGTTTAACGTCGGCGCTATTTATCGCGTCACCGATTGGGCCGACGTTAACCTCAGCTATGAGCGCGGGAACACCTTTATGTTTGGGGTCACGCTGCGGACAAACTTCAACGATCTGCGGCCAAACTATAACGACAACGCCCGCCCGAAATATCAGCCACAGCCGCAGGATGCCATCCTGCAACACTCGGTGGTGGCGAATCAGCTAACGCTGCTGAAATATAACGCCGGACTGGCCGATCCTAAAATTCAGGTGCAGGGCGATACGCTGTATGTGACCGGTGAACAGGTGAAATACCGTGATTCGCGCGAAGGGATCGAACGTGCCAACCGGATCGCGATGAACGATCTTCCCGATGGGATCCGCACGATCCGTATTACGGAAAATCGTCTTAACTTGCCGCAGGTGACGACCGAAACGGAGGTTTCCAGCCTCAAGCGTCATCTGGAAGGCGAACCGTTGGGCCATGAAACCCAGCTGGCGCAAAAACGCGTTGAGCCCGTGGTGCCGAAAACGACCGAGCAGGGCTGGTATATCGATAAGTCACGCTTCGATTTCCACATCGATCCGGTGCTTAACCAGTCGGTGGGCGGCCCGGAAAACTTCTATATGTATCAGTTGGGCGTGATGGGAACGGCGGATTGGTGGGTTACCGATCACCTGCTGACCACCGGGAGTTTGTTCGCCAACCTCGCCAATAACTATGACAAATTTAACTACACCAACCCGCCGCAGGATTCGCATTTGCCACGAGTGCGTACCCATGTGCGCGAGTATGTGCAAAACGATGTCTACGTGAATAACCTACAGGCCAACTACTTCCAGTCACTCGGAAACGGGTTCTACGGACAGGTTTACGGTGGCTATCTGGAAACCATGTACGGCGGAGCGGGGGCAGAAGTGCTGTATCGTCCGCTGGACAGCAACTGGGCGTTTGGTGTTGATGCCAACTACGTGAAACAGCGTGACTGGCGTAGCGCGCAGGACATGATGAAATTCACCGACTACAGCGTGAAGACCGGGCATTTGACGGCGTACTGGAATCCGTCATTCGCTCAGGATGTACTGGTGAAAGCCAGCGTGGGTCAGTATCTGGCGGGAGATAAGGGCGGAACGCTGGAAGTGGCGAAGCGCTTTGACAGTGGCGTTGTGGTAGGCGGCTATGCGACCATCACCGACGCCTCGCCGGATGAGTACGGAGAGGGTGATTTTACCAAAGGGGTGTACGTATCCGTGCCGCTGGATCTGTTCTCGTCAGGCCCGACCCGCAGCCGTGCGGCGATTGGCTGGACGCCGTTAACGCGTGATGGCGGCCAGCAGCTTGGACGTAAGTTTGGTCTGTACGACATGACCAGCGACAGAAGTGAGAACTTCCGGTAATCGAGCCGTTTGCCAGCCGGATGGCGCTACGCTTATCCGGCCTACAAACTGCCTGTACTGAAGGCCGGATAAGGCATTTGCGCCGTCAGCAGGCAAGTTACAGGCGACGCAATAATTTTGCCGGGTTTCCTGCATACACGCCTTTCTCGGTGATCGATTTGGTCACCACGCTCCCCGCACCGATGACCGCGCCATCGCAGATTGTGACCGCCAGAATGGTCGCTCCACTGCCGATTGAGACATCGTTGCCAATCGAAATTCTTCCCCAACTGTTGCGGTCGGCGTTGGGTTTTCCTTCACGAAACATATCGTTGGCGAACATCACGCCATGACCGATAAAACAGCGGGCGCCCAGGGTGACATATTCGCAGATGAAGCTGTGCGACTGAATTTTGCTGCCTGCGCCAATTTGCGTATTACCCTGGATTTCAACAAATGGCCCGACAAAAACGTTGTCACCCAATGTGCAATTGTAGAGATTTGCGGGTTCATAAATTACCACGTTCTCACCGCAGGTAACGTTGCGGACAGCGGATTGTCTTAGCTGCATACTTCATCCTGTGAAATGTGTCGTGACATTCATCATTCCCCGCTGACCTTTCTTGCACAAAACATAAACAAAAAATGTAGATCTCTGTCACATTTTTGCGTTATACATGAACCTCGCCACTGAGTAAGAGGTGCTGTTATGACGTCGCTATCTCGTCCGCGAGTGGAGTTTATCTCCACCATCTTACAGACCGTGTTGAATCTGGGACTGCTGAGTCTGGGCCTGATCCTGGTTGTATTCCTCGGGAAAGAAACGCTGCATCTGGCGGATGTGCTGTTCGCGCCGGAACAAACCAGCAAGTATGAGCTGGTGGAAGGGCTGGTGGTTTACTTCCTCTATTTTGAATTTATCGCGCTGATTGTGAAGTACTTTCAGTCGGGGTTTCACTTTCCGTTGCGCTATTTTGTTTATATCGGGATCACCGCGATTGTGCGGTTGATCATTGTCGATCATAAAGCACCGATGGATGTGCTGATCTATTCCGCGGCGATCCTGCTGCTGGTGATCACCCTGTGGCTGTGTAATTCAAAACGGCTGAAGCGAGAGTAAAAGACAACACGCCGCAATCGGGCTGCGGCGTGTTGCAGGTCAGGATTACTGCGCAGAGGCAGGCTGGGTTTTCTCTGCGGCGGGTTCCCACAGTTCTTCAAGTTCTTCCAGCGTTTTGCCTTTGGTTTCCGGTACAAACTTCCACATAAACAGCGCCGCCAGAATACCCATACAACCGTAAATCCAGTAGGAGAAACCGTTGTGGAAATGGGAAACCAGCCACGAATTTTTGTCCATCATCGGGAAGGTCCAGGAGACGAAATAGTTCGCCAGCCATTGTGCGGCCACCGCAATGGCGAGCGCTTTGCCGCGAATCGCATTGGGGAAGATTTCTGCCAGCAGTACCCAGCAAACCGGTCCCCAGGACATGGCGAATGCGGCGACGTAAAACAGCATCGACAGCAGTGCAACCAGCCCGGAAGCCTGGGTATAAAACGCGGTACCGAGGCTGAACATACCAATGGCCATGCCCAGAGCGCCAATAATCTGCAGCGGTTTGCGACCAAATTTATCCACCGTCATAATCGCCAGCACAGTAAAGCTCAGGTTGATCACGCCAACAATGATGGTCTGTAACAGCGCCACATCGGTGCTGGCTCCCAGCGTTTTAAACACCTCTGGGGCGTAGTAGAGCACGACGTTAATACCGACGAATTGCTGGAAGATAGACAGCATTACGCCGATGACGATAACGCCTGCGCCAAACATCAGCAGGCGACCACCAGTTTTACGACCATGGTCCAGAGACTGATTGATCTCCTGCATGGCCTGGGTGGCGAGGGTGCTGCCCATAATTTTGCGCAGAATACTTTCCGCCTGCTCGTGTCTGCCACGCGCCATCAGCCAGCGCGGGCTTTCTGGTACGGTGTACAGCAGCAGTAAAAACAGCAGGGCGGGAATACTTTCGGACGCAAACATATAGCGCCAGCCATCGGTATTCAACCAGTTAGCGTCGCCAGAACGGGCGATAAAATAGTTAACGCAATACACCAACAATTGACCAAAAATAATGGCGAATTGGTTAAATGACACCAGTTTTCCACGAATATGTGCGGGTGCCAGTTCAGCAATATACATTGGTGAGAGCATTGAGGCTAAACCTACGCCAATACCACCAATGATACGATAAATAACAAATTCGGGAACGTATCCGGCCAAATAAACAGGTACGGAATTATCAGGATTAATCGTCGTAAAGCCTAATTCCGGCCAGGCGGAACCAATACCGGAAATAAAGAACAGCAGAGCCGCGATTTTCAGCGAGTCCCGGCGGCCAAACCGGTTACTGCAATAGCCGCCCAGTGCACCGCCGATGATGCAGCCTATCAACGCACTGGCGACGCAAAAGCCCAACAGCGAGTTGGCGGCGGATTCACTTAAATGTTGTGGCGCGACAAACACGGTATTCAGGGATTCTACCGTTCCGGATATGACCGCAGTGTCGTAGCCGAATAATAGCCCTCCTAACGTTGCCACTAATGTAATCGAAAAAATATAACTGGAATTATATTGAGAGTTCATTCAGACCTGCCTTAGAGGATACAGCTCTTTTGATCAGTGCCGTGATGTTGAATTTAACAGGCAGGGAAGACAATTATCATTTTTTACATTGCAATTACGTTTTGTCTTTTCTGTGATCTTAATTCTGTTTAATTTATCTATATTCAGACAGGGAATAGAATTGCAGTGATGGAGAGCACGAAAGGAAATAATCGTAACAGTGATGCAAAATAACATAAAAAAAGGGCGCTCCGTAGAGCGCCGAATAACAGTCACAGGTTGGGATAACATAAGTTGAGGGTTGCAGTGGCATTGCCCGTTGCCGGGCAGGTACTTCGGTAAAACTTAACCTTTCACACCACCCGCGGTCAGACCGTTGACTAGCCAGCGCTGTGCCAGCAAGAACACCAGAGTGATCGGAATGGCTGAAAGTACAGCCGCGGCGGCAAAGTCGCCCCACAAATAGTTCTGTGGGTTGAGGTACTGCTGCATACCTACCGCAAGGGTATAGCTGTTCACATCACGCAGCAGCAGTGACGCGACCGGTACTTCGGTAATAGCGGCAATGAAAGACAGAATAAACACGACCGCCAGAATCGGAACGGAAAGCGGCAGCAGCACCAGGCGGAATGCCTGCCACGGCGTAGCGCCATCCAGCGCGGCCGCTTCTTCCAGTGAACCGTCGATAGTTTCGAAATAGCCCTTAATCGTCCATACATGCAGCGCAATACCGCCGAGGTAGGCGAAGATCACGCCGCCGTGCGTGTTCAGGCCGATAAACGGAATGTACTGGCCCAGGCGATCAAACAAAGCATACAACGCGACCAGAGACAGCACCGCCGGGAACATCTGGAAAATCAGCATCCCTTTCAGCAGGGTTGCTTTGCCCGGGAAACGCATACGGGCAAAGGCGTAAGCACAGGTAGTGGAAAGCGTCACGATACCGATCGCGGTAATGCTGGCCACTTTCACCGAGTTCCACAGCCATAACAGTACCGGGAACGGCGGTGGCGTCACACGGCCATCCGCGTGTTCAACGCTAAAGCCCAGCGCCAGTTTCCAGTGTTCCCAGGAGATGTTTTCCGGGATCAGGCTGCCGGTGGCAAAGTTACCTTCGCGCAGCGAGATAGCGATAACCATCAGCAGCGGGAACATGATCGCCGCGATAAAAATCAGCAGCCCTAAGTGCGTTGCGAATAAACGTAACTTTTGTGATTTCGGTTGGACCATAGCCATTGTCGTTATCTCCCTTAATCAAACTTCATACGTGTGGCTTTCAGGTTCACAATCGCCAGCGCACCAACCAGCAGGAAGATCAGCG
Source organism: Citrobacter sp. Cpo069 (assembly GCF_030332785.1). NCBI lineage: Bacteria > Pseudomonadati > Pseudomonadota > Gammaproteobacteria > Enterobacterales > Enterobacteriaceae > Citrobacter > Citrobacter sp. Cpo069. The sequence goes on along the minus strand of NZ_JAOWHD010000039.1, from coordinate 51,581 downwards.
TGGCAATCGCCGCCGCCAGACCGAAGTCCTGACCACCGCCGCCTTCAAAGGCGATACGGTAGGTGTAGCTTACGAGCAGGTCGGTATAACCGGCTGGTGTGGTGGTACCAAGACGGTCCGGACCACCGTTGGTCAACAACTGAATCAGCACGAAGTTGTTAAAGTTAAAGGCGAAGCTGGCGATCATCAGCGGCGTCAGCGGCTTAATCAACAGCGGTAGCGTTATCTTAAAGAAGTTCTGGAACGGACCTGCGCCATCCATCGCCGAGGCTTCATACAGGTCGTCAGGAATCGCTTTCAGCAGACCCATGCACAGGATCATCATGTATGGATAACCGAGCCAGGTGTTGACGATAATAATCATCGAACGCGCGGTGGTTGGGTCGCTGAACCAGGCCGGTTTGATGCCAAACAGCGCGCTCAGCATCATGTTGATTTCACCAAAGCTCTGGTTGAATAAGCCCTTGAAAATCAGAATCGAGATAAACGACGGTACGGCATACGGAAGAATCAGCAGGACGCGGTAAATCGCTTTGCCTTTGAGAGACTCCCACTGTACGAGACAGGCCAGCACCATGCCCACGGCAACGGTCAAAATAACGGTCAGTACCGAGAAGACCACCGTCCAGACGAAGATGGCGAAGAACGGTTTCTGGATGCCCTCGTCGGTAAATACGCGGGTGAAGTTATCCCAGCCGATGGCTACGGTGTAGCCCGGGCTGAGTTTTTCGCTACCCCAGCTACCGTCAGCGTTAATCGCCTGATAATAACCAATATCGTTGTTGGCGCGGTATTTTACGCCGCTCTGGCTGTTGGTGAGCGTACCGTCTTCAGCGAGCGTATAGAGTGGCTGCGTGCCGGAAAACTGGCGCAGCGAACTCATGGTAACTTTGCTTTCATCCGGCAGGATGGCGGTCAATTGGGTAAGCGCCTGGCGATTCTGCGTGATGATACGCAGCGTTGCACGTTCGCCTGCCGGCAGCGCCTCGGCTTCTTTCAGTTGCAGTTTCTGCTCGCCGCCAAATTTAAAGGCGTCAGAAAGGTAATTCTTGCCGGTTTCACCGTCGGTGAGGGCCAGTTGCCACTCATCACCCGCCGGATACAGGCCAAAGTTGTAGGTTTTCCCAGCCTGATACGAACGATCCATCAGGACTTCCTGAGCACGTTCAAATGTCAGCTGGTTGGTACTGCTGTAGTTGGTAAAGGCAATGGCGATCGTACAAATCAGTGGAAACAGGACAAACAGCCCCATACCGGCAACGCCCGGGTAAACATAGCGCCAGGCATAGGCTTTACGGTTAGCGAAAATATACAGGCCAGCAGAGCTTAAAATCAGCGTCATGATGGCAAACAGGTACTCCCCCTGAGCGTACATCAAAACAACAAGGTAACCGACCAGCAGCCCAAGCAGACCCATCACTGACCATTTCAGCGTGTCGCTTTGCCACCAGTGTTTCTTTTTAATGACATCCATGGGGTTCAATCCTCAACAACAATGAAAACCTGTTGGTCAGCGTGCCTGATGACGCTGCGCTTATCAGGCCTACAGGGTATGTAGGCCTGATAAGGCATTTATGCCGCCATCCGGCACGTTCACAACTGCATTACTTGGTGATACGACCCTGCGCGTCTTTCAGTGCGGCATCGACGGTCTGACGGCCGCTGGCTGCGTTGATCACTGCGGTACGAACGGCATACCAGAATGCGGACATCTGTGGGATGTTCGGCATGATTTCGCCTTTCTGGGCGTTATCCATGGTGGCGGCGATACGTGGGTCTTTCGCTAACTGATCCTGGAAGGATTTCAGCGCAACGGCGCCCAGCGGTTTGTCCTTGTTCACTTCATCCAGACCCTGATTGGTCAGCAGGTAGTTTTCGAGGAACTCTTTCGCCAGTTCTTTGTTCGGGCTGGCGGCGTTGATACCGGCGCTCAGAACGCCAACAAACGGTTTAGACGCTTTGCCTTTGAAGGTTGGCAGCAGCGTGACGCCGTAGTTGATTTTGCTCTTATCGATGTTGGACCACGCCCACGGACCGTTGATGGTCATCGCGGTATCGCCTTTGTTAAAGGCCGCTTCGGCGATGGAGTAATCGGTATCCGCGTTCATGTGTTTGTTCTTGATCAGATCAACCAGGAAGGTCAGACCCGCTTTCGCGCCAGCGTTATCCACGCCAACATCTTTCACATCGTACTTACCGTTCTCAAACTTGAACGCGTAACCGCCGTCGGCGGCAATCAGCGGCCAGGTGAAGTACGGTTCTTGCAGGTTGAACATCAGCGCGGATTTACCTTTCGCCTTCAGCTCTTTATCCAGTGCAGGAATTTCTTCCCAGGTTTTCGGTGGATTTGGAACGAGGTCTTTGTTGTAAATCAGCGACAGCGCTTCAACCGCGATCGGGTAGGCAATCAGTTTGCCGTTATAGCGTACGGCATCCCAGGTGAACGGATAGAGCTTGTCCTGGAACGCTTTGTCAGGCGTGATTTCAGCCAGCAGGCCAGACTGAGCGTAGCCGCCAAAACGGTCATGTGCCCAGAAGATGATGTCCGGGCCGTCGCCGGTCGCGGCAACCTGCGGGAATTTCTCTTCCAGTTTGTCAGGGTGCTCAATAGTGACTTTGATCCCGGTGTCTTTCTCGAATTTTTTGCCCACTTCAGCGAGGCCGTTATAGCCTTTGTCGCCGTTAATCCAGATAACCAGCTTACCTTCTTCAATCTTGGCGAGAGCCGAGGCGGAAAACATCATCGTCGTTAATGCAGACAATGCGAGGATGCGTGCGCCAGTTTTGATTTTCATAGTTCCCATCCTGTTTGGTGATTTTGCAGAGGTGGCTTAACGGTTACTAGTTTCTTTATACGACAACCTCTTTCCATCCTCCTTACCCCTACGCCCCACCCGCTCTTTATGTGATCTGTGTTACATAAATGTGAGTATTGCGTACTGGCGCACATAAAAACCCACCGATTTTTGCAGGCTGCATCACGAAATTCCTCTGAGGCTGGTGGCCCGGGTCTCAGACGCTGCTCTCTCATCCTCCCGCCTCCTCCCCCATAAAAAAGCCGGGGGGTGGAGGATTCACGCAGTCAAGGGATCGCGCATAGTCAGCCCATCATGAATGTTGCTGTCGATGACAGGTTGTAACGAAGGGAGAAGGGCATGGCGAGCGTACAGCTACGAAATGTAACGAAAGCCTGGGGTGACGTGGTGGTATCGAAAGATATCAATCTCGACATTCACGAAGGGGAGTTCGTGGTGTTTGTCGGACCGTCAGGCTGCGGTAAGTCGACCTTGCTGCGTATGATCGCCGGACTTGAAACCATCACCAGTGGTGACCTGTTTATCGGGGAGACCCGGATGAACGACATTCCGCCCGCCGAACGCGGTGTGGGCATGGTCTTTCAGTCCTACGCGTTGTATCCCCATTTGTCTGTCGCGGAGAACATGTCGTTCGGCCTCAAACTGGCCGGGGCGAAAAAAGAGGTGATGAACCAGCGCGTGAATCAGGTTGCGGAAGTTCTGCAACTGGCGCACCTGCTGGAGCGTAAACCGAAAGCGCTTTCCGGCGGACAACGTCAGCGTGTGGCGATTGGCCGTACGCTGGTCGCCGAACCGCGCGTATTCCTGCTGGACGAACCACTGTCGAACCTCGACGCTGCTCTGCGCGTGCAGATGCGTATTGAAATATCCCGCCTGCATAAACGTCTCGGCCGCACGATGATTTACGTCACCCACGATCAGGTCGAAGCGATGACGCTGGCCGACAAAATTGTGGTGCTGGATGCCGGTCGCGTCGCGCAGGTTGGTAAGCCTCTGGAACTGTATCACTACCCGGCTGACCGCTTTGTCGCGGGCTTTATCGGTTCGCCAAAAATGAACTTCCTGCCGGTGAAAGTTACCGCAACGGCGATTGATCAGGTGCAGGTTGAATTACCAAACCGCCAGCAAGTCTGGCTCCCGGTAGACAGCCATGCGGTACAGGTTGGCGCCAACATGTCTTTAGGTATCCGCCCGGAACATCTGCTGCCCAGCGATATCGCCGATGTCACCCTCGAAGGTGAAGTGCAGGTGGTCGAGCAGCTTGGTCACGAAACACAAATTCATATCCAGATCCCCGCCATCCGTCAAAACCTGGTTTACCGCCAGAACGACGTGGTGTTGGTAGAAGAGGGTGCCACATTCGCTATCGGCCTGCCGCCAGAGCGTTGCCATCTGTTCCGTGAGGATGGCACTGCATGTCGTCGGTTGCACCAGGAGCCAGGCGTTTAAGGTCCCCATAAAAAAACGAAACGCAAAACCATTCGCAGTTTTAGAAGGTGGCAGCGTTTAAAGAAAAGCAATGATCTCAGGAGATAGAACGATGATTACTCTGCGCAAACTTCCTCTGGCGGTTGCTGTGGCAGCAGGCATTATGTCTGTTCAGGCAATGGCTGTGGATTTCCATGGTTATGCTCGTTCCGGTATCGGCTGGACGGGTAGTGGCGGCGAACAACAATGTTTCCAGGCAACAGGTGCACAAAGTAAATACCGTCTCGGTAACGAATGTGAAACCTACGCTGAAATTAAATTAGGCCAGGAAGTGTGGAAAGAAGGCGATAAGAGCTTCTACTTCGACACCAACGTCGCCTACTCCGTAGCACAGCAGAATGACTGGGAAGGGACTGACCCAGCCTTCCGTGAAGCCAACGTGCAGGGTAAAAACCTAATTGAATGGCTGCCAGGCTCCACTATCTGGGCCGGTAAGCGCTTCTATCAGCGTCATGACGTCCACATGATCGACTTCTATTACTGGGATATTTCAGGTCCTGGTGCTGGTATTGAAAACATCGATCTGGGCTTCGGTAAACTATCTCTGGCAGCAACCCGTTCTCAGGAAGCGGGCGGTTCATACGCGTTCAGCAGCCAGAATATCTATGACCGTACCAAAGACACCGCGAACGATGTATTTGACGTTCGTTTAGCGCAGATGGCTACTAACCCGGATGGTATGTTGGAGCTGGGCGTCGACTACGGTCGTGCTAACACCACCGACGACTACAGCCTGGCAGACGGCGCATCTAAAGACGGTTGGATGTTCACCGCTGAACATACCCAGAGCATGCTGAAGGGCTACAACAAGTTTGTGGTTCAGTACGCGACAGATTCTATGACCACTCAGGGCAAAGGCCTGTCTCAAGGTTCCTACGGCTCATCTAGCATTACTATTGATGGCGTGAACTATGCCAACAATGTTGTGAATAACAACGGTAGCCTGGTGCGCGTACTTGACCACGGTGCTATCTCTCTGGGCGACAAGTGGGACCTGATGTACGTCGGTATGTATCAGAATATCGATATGGATAACGACCTGGGGACCGAATGGTACACCGTCGGTATTCGTCCGATGTACAAATGGACGCCGATCATGAGCACCCTGATGGAAGTCGGCTACGACAACGTCAAATCTCAACAGACTGGCGATCGCAACAGCCAATACAAAATCACCCTGGCGCAACAGTGGCAGGCAGGCGACAGCATCTGGTCTCGTCCGGCAATCCGCGTCTTTGCAACCTATGCAAAATGGGATGAAGAGTGGGGCTACGTTAAAAATGGTAACAACGTATCTAAATACGCAGCTGCAACAAACTCTGGTATCAGCACCACCAGCCGTGGCGACAGCGATGAGTGGTCCTTCGGTGCTCAGATGGAAATCTGGTGGTAATTCAGCACTAACCTGACGTAAAGACCGAAAGAGGGGCGTAAGCCCCTCTTGATTACGGTTTAGCGCGCTATTGCCTGGCCACCGCTGAACCCATGCTATCTGAGGTGATAACAATGAAAATGAAGAAAAGTCTCGTTGCCCTTTGTTTATCTGCAGGGTTATTTGCCAGTGCGCCTGGCATCAGCCTGGCCGATGTAAATATTGTTCCGCAGAACACCACCGCGGCCCCAACAATCCCCACTGCTGCGCTGCAACAGTTAACCTGGACGCCGGTTGATCAATCTAAAACTCAGTCCACACAGCTTGCCAATGCAGGTCAGCGTTTAGATGTTGCTGGTATTACTGGCCCTGTAGCGGCCTATAGCGTACCGGCGAACATTGGCGAACTGACCCTGACGCTGTCCAGTGAAGTCAACAAACAAACCAGCGTATTTGCGCCAAACGTCTTAATTCTTGACCAAAACATGACGCCATCTGCGTTCTTCCCCAGCAGCTATTTCACCTACCAGGAGCCCGGCGTGATGAGTGCCGATCGTCTGGAAGGCGTAATGCGTCTGACGCCAGCGCTGGGCCAGCAAAAACTGTATGTTCTGGTCTTTACCACAGATAAAGATCTCCAGCAGACCACGACCCTGCTCGACCCGGCAAAAGCCTATGCCAAGGGGGTAGGTAACGCTGTTCCTGATATCCCTGACCCGATCGCGCGTCATACCACCGATGGTCTGCTGAAACTGAAAGTTAAAACCAGCTCCTCCTCCAGCGTGCTGGTCGGGCCGCTGTTTGGTTCTTCCGGCCCTGGCCCTGTTACGGTTGGTAATACCGCCGCGCCTGCAGTGGCTTACGCGGCTCCGGCGGCAGCCGTTGCTGCTCCGGCACCACAACCCGTGAAGAAAAGCGAGCCAATGCTGAACGACACGGAAAGCTATTTTAATCAGGCGATTAAGGATGCCGTGGCGAAAGGCGATGTTGATAAAGCGCTGAAGCTGCTTGATGAAGCGGAACGTCTGGGATCCAAATCTGCCCGATCCACCTTTATCAGCAGTGTAAAAGGCAAGGGGTAAACATCTCCCCACATTGTTGATTTTGCAACAACTGGTGCGTCTCCTGGCGCACCTTTTTTTATCCTTCGGTGCTAATTGTTACACTTATGTTGCCCTACCGATCACTTAATCGTGTTTGCTCACCCCGTAATGCCTTTTCTGCGATACAATGCCTTCAGGTTATAAATCGGAGAGTAAGGCATGCCACACCCTGCGTTAACGCAACTGCGTGCGCTGCGTTATTTTGATGCGATCCCGGCGCTGGACGCCCAACTGCTCGACTGGTTGTTATTGGAAGATTCTATGACCAAACGTTTTGAGCAGCAGGGGAAAAAGGTCACCGTAACGTTGATTCGCGAAGAATTCGTTGGGCAAAATGAGGTGGCTGAAGAACTGACGCTGCTGCCTAAAGAGTCTCGTTATTGGTTACGTGAAATCCTGTTATGCGCGGATGGTGAACCCTGGCTTGCCGGACGGACTGTGGTGCCTGAATCAACCTTGTGCGGCCCTGAACTGGCCTTACAGAACCTGGGGAAAACCCCGCTCGGACGCTACCTGTTTACGTCATCGACATTGACCCGAGATTTTATTGAGATTGGCCGCGATGCAGCGCTGTGGGGGCGTCGTTCCCGCCTGCGGCTGAGCGGTAAGCCACTGATGCTTACCGAGCTTTTTCTGCCTGCGTCGCCGTTGTACTGAGAGGAAGATAAAGATGGAGTGGAGTCTGACGCAGAATAAGCTGCTGGCGTTTCACCGCTTGATGCGTACGGATAAGCCAATCGGCGCCTTACTGCTGCTCTGGCCTACGCTGTGGGCTCTGTGGGTGGCGACCCCAGGCATGCCGCAACTGTGGATCCTGGCGGTTTTTGTCGCTGGCGTTTGGTTAATGCGCGCCGCCGGATGCGTGGTGAATGATTATGCCGACAGGAAATTTGACGGGCACGTCAAACGCACCGCGAATCGACCGCTGCCGAGCGGGGCTGTCACCGAGAAAGAAGCCCGAACGCTGTTTGTGGTACTGGTGCTGCTGGCCTTCCTGCTGGTTTTGACCCTCAACACGATGACCATTTTGTTGTCCGTTGCGGCATTAGCATTAGCGTGGGTTTACCCGTTTATGAAGCGCTATACGCATCTGCCGCAGGTGGTGCTGGGGGCGGCGTTTGGCTGGTCGATCCCGATGGCGTTCGCCGCCGTGAGTGAATCCGTACCGCTGAGCTGCTGGCTGATGTTCCTTGCGAATATTCTCTGGGCGGTGGCTTATGATACGCAGTATGCCATGGTTGACCGGGATGATGACCTGAAGATCGGCATTAAATCGACCGCGATCCTGTTCGGTCAGAACGACAAGCTGATTATTGGTATTTTGCAGGTAGGTGTGCTGGTGCTGATGGCGCTGGTGGGCTGGTTAAACGGGTTAGGACTGGGCTATTACTGGTCTCTGTTGGTGGCGGGCGCGCTGTTTGTCTATCAGCAGAAACTGATCGTCAACCGTGAACGTGATGCTTGCTTTAAAGCGTTTATGAACAATAACTACGTCGGTCTGGTGCTGTTCTTAGGTCTGGCAATGAGCTACTGGCATTTTTGATTTTGGCTTAGCCTGCAAAATAAAAAAACCGGTCATTTCGACCGGTTTTTTTATGCTTACTCGCCCTGAGTGGCGCTCTCGATGGTCAGACGCACATCTGACGTGACCAGTTCGGCCAGCATCTGATAGATCTTCATCGTCTCTTCCGGTTCGGCATCTCCGGTATCGCTGATGAATCCCTCGTCACGCAGCGTCAGCACCAGAGAGCTGAACACGGCTTTATCGAAGAATTCCGGCGCGTTAATGCCGTGCAGCACTGAGAGGCGTTGCGCCACGGTGCGGCTCTCTTTCTCCAGCGTGCCACGGTTGATGGACGGGTTCGCGCTCAGCAGCCAGAAGGTAATGGCGTAGCGCTGCAACGTCTCGCGAGCACCTGCAGCCAGCAGCTGTAGCGTGCGGGAGCGGGCTGGATTGATATGCAGTTCGTCATCGGTCAGGGTGATGAGTCCCTGGCGCTGCATTTCGCTGGCCAGTTCGTCAATCACTCCGGCAAGCTCATCACGCTCCCAGCGTAAGAACAGCTCCGCTTTCAGCATCGGGTACAGCGCATCAATATGCTGCTGCAACGCGGCGCGTGAAATACGACGATGCTGAGTCACAATGGCTGCCATCAACGAAGGCAGAACCAGCATATGCGCAATGTTATTGCGGTAGTAGGTCATCAATACCGCCTGCTCGCGCGGCAGAATAATGATGTCACCGATGGTGTCTTTCTCGACCTCAAACTTGTTCATCTGCAAGGCGTGGTCGATCAGTTCACTGGCGCTCTGTGCCGGCACAGTCGAATCCGCAGCATACGGCACATTGCGCAGCAGGCTCAGGTAGCAGTCGAGTTGTTCGGTCAGCTGTTCACGGGTCAGAGAGCGCTGGCGGGAGGCCAGTAAAGCAGTACAGCACAGGTTCATGGCATTGGCCGCGCCTGCGTTGTTAATGCGCACCATCAAATCGGCGGCAATGTTATTCACCGTCGGCGTCAGCCAGGCCGGGCGGATAGACTCGATAGGGTCAATAGATTCACGCCACTCCGGCACATGCTGGTTGAGGTAAGTCATCAATGGCATTGGTTCACCAAAGTTGACGTAGCCCTGACCCAGATTACGCAGCTTGCTTAAGCCACGCAGCATTTGCGGCAGACTTTCTTTCTCTTTCGTCGCGCCACGCAGCTCTTTTGCGTAGGTGCCCACTTCCATTACGTGCTCATAGCCGATGTAAATAGGAACGAGGGTAATCGGACGTGTACCGCCGCGCAGCATCGCCTGAATAGTCATCGACAGCGTGCCGGTTTTCGGGTCGAGCAGACGACCGGTACGTGAACGGCCCCCTTCGACAAAGTACTCAACCGAGTAACCACGGCTGAACAGCTCGCCCAGGTATTCACGGAATACGGTGGAATAGAGCTTGTTGCCCTTGAAGGTACGACGAATAAAGAACGCGCCCAGACGGCGGAAAATCGGACCCGCGGGCCAGAAGTTCAGGTTGATACCGGCTGCGATGTGCGGCGGCACCAGACCCTGATGGTACAGAACGTACGACAGCAGCATATAGTCCATATGGCTGCGGTGGCACGGAACGTACACGATTTCATGCCCATCATGCGCCAACTGGCGTACACGTTCAGCATTGTGAACGTTAATCCCCTGATACAGACGGTTCCAGGTAAAGCCCAGAATACGGTCCGTCAGACGAATCATTTCGTAGGAGAAGTTGGCGGCAATCTCTTCCATCAGCGCAATGGCATTTTGCTGCGCTTTTTCGTGGGAGATTTTTTTACTGCGCGCTTCATCTTCTACCGCACGAGCGATCGCTTTTGAAGCTAACAGCTTATTAAACAGATCCTGGCGGGCAGGGAGGCGCGGGCCGACAGCGGCCAGGCGCTGGCGAGCAAAGTGCATACGCGCCACGCGAGCCAGCTTCTGGGCGATGATCTTATCCGTACCGTGTTCATCCGCCATACGACGCAGAGAAACTGACGGGGAGAAGCGGACAAAACTGTCGCGACCCAGCCAGGACACCGCAAAGAATTTCTGTACGCCGTTTAGCATACGTAACGGCGGATTGACCTCGCCTTTCTCACGCCCTGGCGCACGGCCAAACATCACCGAAACCGGCACCATCTGCACATCCAGATCCGGATTGCTGCGATGCAAGTCGAGATAGTTGTGGAACAGCTTGATGGACTCTTCTTTCGGCGTGTAATAGGTGAATACACGCGGACCGCCGTGAATAAACACGTAGCGCGGTAACAGCGTTCCGTCTATCTCTAGTGGTTCCAGGGGATCGGGGAGGTCGTGCACCAGACATTGGGCACGCAGCGTCAGCAAGTCTGCTTTCGAATTGTACGGTAGGACGTACATAATGGGACGCGAAGTATCGAGTCCCAATTCCGGAGCAGGTTCTGCTGGAATAGACTTGCTTTTTACCAGGACGCTTAATGGTAAATTCAGTAATTTGTAGTAAATTCGTGGCCAGCCGGACATAAACGATGTAAAGCCTCTGGTTAATAATGCAAATGCGCTGCAAGGATATCAGAAAGTTTAGTGAATTTCTGTGGTATCCGGTCATACTTCGCGCTGCTTTGCCACACCCTGAACAAACGGGGTAACGTTACAATGACATTGACGCTAATAATGTAAAAAGGTTCTTTTTGATGGCCAATAATACCACTGGATTCACCCGAATTATCAAAGCTGCAGGTTATTCCTGGAAAGGTTTTCGCGCCGCATGGATTAATGAGGCGGCATTCCGTCAGGAAAGTGTTGCCGTCCTGCTGGGCGTCGCCATCGCCTGCTGGCTGGATGTTGATGCAATTACCCGCGTGTTGTTGATCGGTTCTGTGATGCTGGTGATGATCGTTGAAATCCTCAACAGTGCGATTGAAGCGGTAGTTGATCGTATTGGTTCTGAGTACCACGAACTTTCCGGTCGAGCGAAAGATATGGGGTCGGCTGCGGTATTGCTGTCTATTTTTGTCGCTCTAATCACCTGGGGCATCCTGTTGTGGTCGCATTTGCGATAAGGCTTCCACAACTGCATAAATCTCCTGTTTTTTGTGCAGTTTGCGGTTCCAAATTCGCCTTTAGCTGTATATACTCACAGCATAACTGTATATACACCCAGGGGGCGGAATGAAAGCGTTAACGGCCAGGCAACAAGAGGTGTTTGATCTCATTAGAGATCACATCAGCCAGACAGGTATGCCACCGACGCGTGCGGAGATCGCGCAGCGTTTGGGGTTCCGTTCCCCAAACGCAGCTGAAGAACACCTGAAAGCGCTGGCGCGTAAAGGTGTGCTGGAAATTGTATCCGGCGCATCGCGCGGTATTCGACTGTTGCAGGAAGAAGAAGAAGGGTTACCGCTTGTCGGTCGCGTGGCAGCCGGTGAGCCACTTCTGGCGCAGCAGCACATCGAAGGCCACTATCAGGTCGATCCTTCACTGTTCAAACCGAACGCCGACTTTCTGCTGCGCGTTAGCGGTATGTCGATGAAAGATATCGGGATTATGGACGGTGATTTACTCGCTGTGCATAAAACCCAGGACGTGCGTAACGGCCAGGTTGTTGTTGCCCGTATTGATGATGAAGTCACGGTTAAGCGGCTGAAAAAGCAGGGAAACAAGGTTGAACTCCTGCCAGAAAACAGCGAGTTCAAACCTATCGTTGTCGACCTGCGCGAACAAAACTTCACTATTGAAGGGCTGGCAGTAGGCGTCATCCGTAACGGTGAATGGCTGTAATTTTCTGTTGAATCCCTGTAGGCCGGATAAGACGATGACGTCGCCATCCGGCAACGTGCCCGGTAGCGCTGCGCTTGCCGGGCCTGCATCACATTGTCCAGTACGTCTAACTTCTTCTCAGGCCCTCCTGTATGCCTTTCTTTACCTCTTCTGATAAAGCGCTCTGGCACCTCGCCTTACCGATGATCTTCTCCAATATCACTGTTCCCCTGCTGGGACTGGTGGATACCGCGGTGATTGGTCATCTGGATAGTCCGGTCTATCTTGGCGGTGTTGCGGTTGGTGCCACGGCAACCAGTTTTCTTTTTATGCTGCTGCTTTTTTTGCGCATGAGCACCACCGGTCTTACCGCCCAGGCATTTGGTGCGAAAAATCCGCAGGCGCTGGCGCGCGCACTGGTGCAGCCGCTCATGCTGGCGCTGGGAGCGGGGTTGCTTATCGCACTGTTTCGTACGCCGATTATCGATCTGGCTCTGCACATTGTTGGCGGAAGTGAAGCGGTACTGGAGCAGGCCCGACGTTTCCTCGAAATTCGCTGGTTAAGCGCACCCGCCTCGCTGGCGAATCTGGTGCTGCTCGGCTGGCTGCTTGGCGTTCAGTATGCGCGTGCGCCGGTTATCTTGTTGATTGTCGGTAATATTCTCAACATTGTGCTTGATATATGGCTGGTGATGGGCCTGCATATGAACGTGCAGGGTGCGGCACTGGCAACGGTGATTGCTGAATATGCCACCTTGCTGATCGGCCTGATGATGGTGCGCAAAGTCCTGCATATGCGCGGAATTTCGCTGGCAATGCTGAAGCAGGCGTGGCGTGGCAACTTCCGCCGTTTGCTGGCGCTTAACCGTGACATCATGTTGCGCTCGCTGCTGCTGCAGCTCTGTTTTGGCGCTATCACGGTGCTGGGTGCGCGTCTGGGAGGCGATATCATTGCGGTTAATGCCGTTCTGATGACCCTGCTAACCTTTACCGCCTACGCGCTGGATGGATTTGCCTATGCCGTGGAAGCGCATTCGGGCCAGGCCTATGGGGCGCGAGATGGTAGCCAGTTGCTGGACGTCTGGCGGGCGGCCTGCCGACAGTCCGGTATTGTGGCTATTTTGTTTTCGCTGGTTTATGCCCTGTTTGGCGAGCAGATTGTTGCGCTGCTGACCTCGCTGCCACAGATCCAACAGCTGGCCGATCGCTATCTTTTCTGGCAGGTGGTGTTACCGCTGGTGGGTGTCTGGTGTTATCTGCTCGACGGAATGTTTATTGGCGCGACGCGCGCGGCAGAAATGCGCAACAGTATGGCCGTTGCCGCCACAGGATTCGCATTAACGCTGCTGACTTTGCCGTGGCTGGGAAATCATGGCTTGTGGTTGGCGTTAACCTTTTTCCTGGCGTTGCGCGGGCTTTCACTGGCCTTTATCTGGCGACGTCACTGGCGTAATGGAACCTGGTTTGCCTGAGCGGGATGGTTAAAAATTCCGAATAGTAAATAAAACCCAGAATCACTGACTACACTTATTCTCACGTCCAGCAAAAACAGCATGTGTCTGGACATGGCACTCTCGCTATTCACAACCTAACGATGAGGACTTGATGATGAATAAAGACGAAGTCGGCGGCAACTGGAAGCAGTTTAAAGGTAAAGTGAAAGAGCAATGGGGCAAACTGACCGATGATGATATGACGGTCATTGAAGGTAAACGTGACCAACTGGTCGGTAAAGTCCAGGAGCGTTACGGTTACGCGAAAGATCAGGCGGAGAAAGAAGTTAACGATTGGGAAAAACGTAATGATTACCGCTGGTAATTAACCCTTCCCTCCTGAGAGTACAAGGATGTACGCTCTCCCGCTTACCTAGCGCCCAACTTTCTTCTTCACCTGAATCGTATGGTCATGCTGGCACTCGCCAGGATGGCGGCAAGATTCAACTTCTACACAGGCCGGACACAGCCCGTGGGCTTCAATAACGTTATGCCGCAGTGCAAAGCCCATTTTTGCCGCCAGCGTATGCATAATGTCTTCCACGCCTTCCGCACACTCTTCTTTTACCACGCCACAGCGGTCGCAAATGAACATTGCAGAACTGTGGGTTGGCTGATCGAACAGATGACAAAGCACATAGCTGTTGGTGGATTCCACCTTGTGCACGAAACCTTGTTCCAGCAGAAAATCGAGCGCACGATAGACGGTAGGTGGTTTAGCCTGTGGCTCAGTTTCCCGCAACAGGTCGAGCAGGTCATAGGCGCTGATCGCACCTTCCTGCAGGCTCATCAGGCGCAGTACTTCGAGGCGTTGTGGCGTAAGCCGCACGTTGCGTTGCGCGCAGAGTTTTTCAGCTTGAGCCAATAACTCTTGCGTAGTGGTTTTGTCCATTTGGCGCCTCGATTTGCGTGGAAGGTTAATCCCTTACTTTAACATGTTCTGCTTAAAACACCGAGATCCACCGTGGTGTGCTATACCTGACGCATCGCAATACTGGAAAATAACCATGAAAAGACCCGATTGTATTCGCCACTGGCGTGAGGTTGAGGGGGCTGATGACTCCACTTATCCTGACAGCGATGAGCTATTTGCTATTGGCGCGCCGCTTGCCCGCAAGTTGGGGTTAGGACGACTCGGCATTCATCATGAACGCCTGCCGCCGGGTCGGCGTACCTCGTACCCGCACGCCGAAAGCGATGAGGAAGAATTTATCTACGTGCTTGAAGGTTATCCTGAGGCCTGGATTAACGGGTATTTATGGAAGCTGGAACCGGGCGACAGCGTCGGTTTCCCGGCAGGTACAGGCGTGTGCCATACCTTTATCAATAACACCAGTGAAGAGGTGCGCCTGTTAGTCGTGGGTGAGGCGAACAAAAAATACAACCGCATTTATTATCCGCTTAACCCGGTCTATGCCGCTACACGTGAGGATCGCTGGGTCGACCATCCGCCGCAGTTTTTTGGATCTCACGACGGAAAACCGGGGCGTAAATAGCTTTTGTTTAGGGTCAGGGGGAGTGAGCCGCGAGGATGTGGCTCACTATCGTAACGGTCTATGCTATAGTAGCGCCCCTTTTTTAACCGGATGCTTGAATATTCGCCATGCTGCCTGAATCTCAGTCTACCGCTTTTCCCGCTCATCGTTTTTCTATCGCGCCGATGCTCGACTGGACGGACAGACACTGCCGCTACTTTTTGCGCTTACTGTCCAGCCAGACGCTGCTCTATACGGAGATGGTAACCACTGGGGCAATCATTCATGGTAAAGGCGATTATCTGGCGTATAGCGAAGAAGAACATCCGGTCGCATTGCAACTGGGCGGGAGCGATCCTGCGGCGCTGGCGCAGTGCGCAAAGCTCGCTGAACAGCGGGGCTACGACGAAATTAACCTCAACGTGGGTTGTCCTTCCGACCGCGTACAGAATGGCATGTTTGGCGCCTGCCTGATGGGGAATGCGCAACTGGTCGCCGATTGCGTCAAAGCGATGCGCGACGTGGTGTCGATTCCGGTTACGGTGAAAACTCGTATCGGCATTGATGACCAGGACAGCTACGAATTCCTCTGCGATTTCATCAACACGGTATCTGGCAAAGGCGAATGTGAGATGTTTATCATTCACGCCCGCAAGGCCTGGCTGTCAGGGTTAAGCCCGAAAGAAAACCGCGAAATTCCACCGCTGGATTATGACCGTGTTTATCAGTTAAAGCGTGATTTTCCGCATCTGACGATGTCGATCAACGGCGGCATTAAATCGTTGGAAGAAGCGAAAATTCATCTGCAACATATGGATGGCGTGATGGTGGGGCGTGAGGCGTATCAAAACCCAGGCATTCTGGCGTCCGTTGACCGCGAGATTTTTGCAGCTACCACCGAAGATACCGATCCAGTCGCCGTGGTGCGTGCCATGTACCCGTATATTGAGCGTGAACTGAGTAAGGGAACCTATTTGGGACATGTGACACGCCATATGCTGGGGCTGTTTCAGGGCATCCCTGGTGCCCGTCAGTGGCGTCGCTATCTGAGCGAGAATGCACATAAAGCCGGGGCAGATATTAACGTTCTGGAGCATGCGCTGAAGCTGGTGGCAGACAAGCGTTAAGTTTTCACCAAAAGTTAGTTAATTTCACCACGCCCTGCGCTTTGTCGCGGGGCGTTTTCTTTATAAATCAACGCATTATTTTTGGCATGTTTCTTGTAAAGCAATGGAGAGAATTTCATTTCGGGAGAGAGCCATGCTGGAACTACTTTTTGTGATTGGATTTTTTATCATGCTGATGGTCACCGGCGTATCTTTGCTGGGCGTTCTGGCCGCATTGGTCGTAGCCACCGCCGTGATGTTTCTGGGCGGACTATTTGCTTTGATGATTAAACTGTTGCCCTGGCTGCTACTGGCTGTTGCTGTGGTGTGGGTGGTCAAGGCGATAAAAGCGCCAAAAGTCCCACAGTATCAGCGCAATAACCGCCGGTTTTACTAAGGTATTGAGCGGTACGTCACAACCTGCAACATTGCCTTTAGAACCAAATAGGAATTGATTATCAAATCTGTCACTATTGCCAGGTTAACGAATTCATCGAGCTGTACCCTACATACAGCCGAACTAAAAAAAGAAAGGGCTTCCTGCGGGAAGCCCTAATTCTTTCTTTCCCCGTCATAATTCAAACTCCAGGTGTGTTGGCTGCTTTCATTCACCCCAGTCACTTACTCCAGTAAGCTCCTGGGGATTCATTCCATTGCCGCCTTCCTGGAGCTTGAATTATTTAGGGGAAAATGATGGCGTTACGGAATCAGCAAACTCGATCCCTGCGTGGCCCGGCTTTCCAGTACTTCATGAGCACGCTGTGCATCGTGCAGTGCGAACGTCTGACCAGGTGCGACATCCACTTTGATCACTCCGCTGGCAATCAGCGAGAAAAGCTCATTGCTGGCTTCGGTTAATTCGCGGTGATTGGTGATGTAACCCTGTAGAGAAGGACGGGTCACGTAGAGCGAACCTTTCTGGTTCAGAATGCCTAAGTTCACGCCGGTCACCGGCCCGGAAGCATTACCAAAGCTGACCATTAATCCCCGGCGCTGTAAACAATCCAGCGAGGCTTCCCAGGTATCTTTCCCCACCGAGTCATACACCACCCGCACTTTTTTACCGCCAGTTACCTCTTTCACTCGCTCAACAATGCTCTCTTCACGATAGTTAATGACCTGCCATGCGCCAGCCTGCAGTGCAATTTGCGCTTTTTGCGCACTGCCGACGGTACCAATCAGCTTCGCACCCAAGGCTTTTGCCCACTGGCAGGCAATCATGCCGACGCCGCCCGCAGCCGCATGGAACAAAAACGGCTCATCAGGTTGAATTTCATAGGTTTTACGTAACAGATAAAAAACGGTTAGCCCTTTAAGAAACGAGGCGGCAGCTTGTTCAAACGAGATAGCGTTAGGCAGGATGGCGGCTTTATCGGCCGGAACGTTATGCACTGAGCTGTAGGCGCCAAGAGCAGACTGGGCGTACACCACGCGATCGCCAGCTTTAATGTGTGTCACTTTGCTGCCAACTTTGCTGACTACGCCGGCAGCTTCGGTACCCAGCCCGCTGGGCAGGGAAGGCGGTGGATAAAGACCACTGCGGATGTAGGTGTCGATATAGTTGATCCCAATCGCTTTGTTCTCGACCTGGATTTCGTTTTCCGCCGGGTCTACGGGCGTAAACTCCACCGCCTTGAGTACATCAGGGCCACCATGCTTGTGAAATTCAATACGTGTTGCCATGCTTCCTCCAAAAGAAATGTGGTAATCTTTCGACCCAATCATTATCTCGGTAACTCCATTCACTATGGCAGGAAATAAACCCTTCAACAAACAACAGACTGATGCTCGTGAGCGCGATCCCCAGGTCGCCGGGCTGAAAGTACCGCCGCACTCGATTGAAGCGGAACAGTCGGTGTTGGGCGGTTTAATGCTGGATAACGAACGCTGGGACGATGTCGCCGAGCGTGTGGTGGCGGAAGATTTTTATACCCGTCCGCACCGGCATATCTTCACGGAAATGCATCGCCTGCAGGAGATGGGAAAACCCATCGATCTGATCACGCTGGCAGAGTCGCTGGAAGTTCAGGGACAACTGGACAGCGTCGGCGGTTTTGCTTACCTGGCTGAGTTGTCTAAAAACACGCCAAGTGCGGCGAACATTAGCGCTTATGCGGATATCGTCCGCGAACGTGCCGTTGTTCGTGACATGATTTCAGTTGCGAACGAAATCGCGGAAGCC
This sequence comes from Citrobacter sp. Cpo069, assembly GCF_030332785.1. Lineage (NCBI taxonomy): Bacteria > Pseudomonadati > Pseudomonadota > Gammaproteobacteria > Enterobacterales > Enterobacteriaceae > Citrobacter > Citrobacter sp. Cpo069. The sequence continues at coordinate 33,290 of NZ_JAOWHD010000039.1, read as the reverse complement.
GGTTTTGATCCGCAAGGGCGCTCCAGTGAAGATCTGTTGGACCTTGCAGAATCCCGTGTCTTTAAAATCGCGGAAAGCCGCGCTAATAAAGACGAAGGCCCGAAAAATATTACTGACGTGCTCGACGCCACCGTCGCGCGTATCGAGCAGCTGTTCCAGCAACCGCACGACGGCGTCACCGGGGTGAACACCGGTTATGACGACCTCAATAAAAAGACGGCTGGTTTGCAGCCGTCAGACTTAATTATCGTCGCCGCGCGTCCGTCGATGGGTAAAACGACATTTGCAATGAACCTCGTCGAAAATGCGGCGATGTTGCAGGATAAGCCGGTTCTTATCTTTAGTCTTGAAATGCCCTCAGAACAGATCATGATGCGTTCCCTGGCCTCGCTCTCACGCGTAGACCAAACCAAAATTCGTACCGGTCAACTGGATGATGAAGACTGGGCGCGAATTTCCGGAACAATGGGTATTTTGCTGGAGAAACGAAACATCTATATTGATGACTCCTCCGGCCTGACGCCTACGGAAGTGCGCTCGCGTGCCCGTCGTATCGCCCGTGAACATGGCGGTATCGGACTTATCATGATCGACTACCTGCAACTGATGCGCGTACCGTCGCTCTCCGACAACCGTACGCTGGAAATTGCAGAAATCTCCCGCTCGCTGAAAGCGTTAGCGAAAGAACTGCATGTGCCGGTGGTGGCGCTGTCGCAGCTTAACCGCTCTCTGGAACAACGTGCCGACAAGCGTCCGGTCAACTCGGATCTGCGTGAGTCTGGCTCCATCGAGCAGGATGCCGACTTAATCATGTTTATCTATCGTGATGAGGTTTATCACGAAAACAGCGACCTGAAAGGGATCGCAGAAATCATTATTGGTAAGCAACGTAACGGCCCGATCGGAACGGTTCGCCTGACGTTTAACGGACAGTGGTCGCGCTTTGACAACTATGCCGGTCCTCAATATGACGATGAGTAATTTCTAAGGAATACAAATGCAAGCGGCAACTGTAGTTATTAACCGCCGCGCTCTGCGACACAACCTGCAACGTCTGCGTGAACTGGCTCCAGCCAGCAAACTGGTTGCGGTTGTGAAAGCGAACGCCTACGGCCATGGTCTGTTAGAGACCGCGCGAACGCTCCCCGATGCGGACGCTTTTGGTGTCGCTCGTCTTGAAGAAGCCCTGCGCTTGCGAGCGGGAGGGATCACGCAGCCCATCCTGCTGCTGGAAGGATTTTTTGATGCCTCCGATCTGCCGACTATTTCCGCGCAGCGCCTGCATACTGCCGTCCACAACCAGGAGCAGCTCGAAGCCCTGGAAGCCGCTAAACTGGCTGAACCCGTTACCGTCTGGATGAAGCTCGACACCGGTATGCACCGCCTGGGCGTACGCCCTGAGCAGGCCGAGGCGTTTTATCAGCGCTTAACACAGTGTGAAAACGTGCGCCAACCGGTCAATATCGTCAGCCACTTTGCTCGCGCGGACGAGCCTGAGTGTGGCGCGACCGAAAAACAGCTCGATATCTTCAACAGCTTTTGTGAAGGCAAACCGGGGCAGCGTTCGATTGCCGCGTCGGGTGGTATTTTGCTGTGGCCGCAGTCTCACTTCGACTGGGCGCGTCCGGGGCTGATTCTGTATGGCGTATCGCCACTGGAAAATCACTCCATCGGCGCTGATTTTGGCTGCCAGCCGGTAATGTCGCTGACCTCAAGCCTGATTGCGGTGCGCGAGCACAAAGCGGGGGAGCCGGTTGGTTATGGTGGAACCTGGCTGAGTGAGCGCGACACGCGTCTTGGCGTGGTAGCGATGGGCTATGGCGATGGTTATCCGCGCGCAGCGCCTTCGGGGACGCCGGTACTGGTCAATGGCCGTGAAGTGCCGATCGTCGGTCGCGTCGCGATGGATATGATCTGCGTCGATTTAGGCCCCGAAGCGCAGGATAAAGCCGGCGATTCGGTGATTCTGTGGGGCGAGGGCTTGCCCGTTGAACGTATTGCTGAAATGACGAAAGTAAGTGCTTACGAACTTATTACGCGCCTGACCTCAAGGGTAGCGATGAAGTATATCGATTAGCAGCATGATGTGCCGGACAGGTGGTTACGCCGCCTTCCGGCAATATTCCTCTCAACATCCTCTCGATCTTCTCCCACTTCCGGTTTATTGTGTTCGTAACCCCTGCCTGTAAACCCGGAGAACCACACGTGTTTCAAAAAGTTGACGCCTACGCCGGCGACCCGATCTTATCGCTCATGGAGCGCTTCAAAGAAGATTCACGTAGCGACAAAGTGAATCTCAGCATCGGCCTGTATTACAACGAAGACGGCATTATTCCTCAGCTTAAAGCTGTGGCGGAAGCGGAAGCCCGCCTCAATGCCAAACCGCATGGCGCTTCGCTGTATCTGCCGATGGAAGGTCTGAACACGTATCGCCATACTATTGCGCCGCTGCTGTTTGGCGCAGAACATCCGGTTCTCCAGCAGCAGCGCGTCGCAACCATTCAGACGCTGGGCGGCTCCGGTGCGTTAAAGGTTGGCGCAGACTTCCTGAAACGTTATTTCCCTGATTCTGGCGTGTGGGTCAGCGATCCGACCTGGGAAAACCATATCGCGATTTTTGAAGGTGCCGGATTCGAAGTAAGCACTTACCCATGGTATGACGACACGACCAACGGCGTGCGTTTCAACGACCTGCTGGCAACGCTGAATACCCTACCGGCGCGCAGCATCGTGCTGCTACATCCGTGCTGCCATAACCCGACAGGGGCGGATTTAACGCCTGCGCAGTGGGATAGCGTTATTGAGATCCTGAAAGCACGTGATCTGATTCCGTTCCTGGACATTGCTTACCAGGGCTTTGGTGGTGGAATGGAAGACGACGCCTATGCGATTCGCGCCATTGCCAGCGCCGGATTGCCTGCTCTGGTCAGTAACTCATTCTCGAAGATTTTCTCCTTATACGGCGAGCGTGTCGGCGGACTGTCAGTGGTATGTGAAGACGCTGAAGCCGCTAGCCGCGTGCTGGGGCAGCTAAAAGCGACGGTGCGTCGGAACTACTCCAGCCCGCCAAACTTTGGTGCGCAGGTAGTTGCCGCGGTACTGGGTGATGACGCGCTGAAAGCCAGTTGGCTGGCGGAAGTTGAAGAGATGCGTACCCGCATTCTGGCGATGCGCCAGGAGTTGGTTAACGTATTGAATACGGAGATCCCAGGCCGTAACTTTGACTACCTGCTGCAACAGCGCGGGATGTTCAGCTATACCGGGCTTAGCGCAGCCCAGGTTGATCGTCTGCGCGATGAGTTCGGTGTATACCTGATCGCCAGCGGTCGTATGTGCGTGGCCGGGTTGAATCACGGTAACGTGCAGCGCGTGGCGAAGGCATTTGCCGCCGTCATGTAACCGACTTTGCAGGCCTGATAAGCGTCGCGCCATCAGGCCTGTTTTCCAATGTGATCGTGCTCCTTTTCCAGGACAAAACCAGAGAAAATCCTTCCTTTCCCTCCCCCTAAGGGGTAAGGTCAGATAGTTTTTTGACCAGTTGTTAATAAAAAAATGATAACTAACTGACTACTTAGGGAAAAATATGCGCAAGTTTACGTTGGCACTGAGTGCCGTTTGTTTATTGTTCACGCTAAATCAGCCAGCCCAGGCACTCGTTTCTTCTCCCTCTCAGCTCAATCCAGGCACTAACGTTGCAAAGCTCGCTGAGCAGGCTCCCATTCACTGGGTCTCCGTGGCACAAATTGAAAACAGCCTGACCGGACGTCCGCCGATGGCCGTCGGGTTTGATATCGATGACACAGTCCTCTTTTCCAGCCCAGGCTTCTGGCGCGGTAAAAAAACGTATTCTCCGGACAGTGAGGATTACCTGAAGAATCCGGCCTTCTGGGAAAAAATGAACAATGGCTGGGACGAGTTTAGTATTCCAAAAGAAGTCGCGCGCCAACTGATTGATATGCACGTGCGTCGCGGTGACAGCATCTTTTTCGTGACCGGGCGTAGCCAGACGAAGACTGAAACGGTGTCGAAAACGTTGTCTGATAACTTTCACATCCCAGCTGGAAATATGAATCCGGTCATTTTTGCCGGCGACAAGCCGGGTCAGAACACCAAAACGCAGTGGCTGCAGGATAAAAATATCCGCATGTTCTACGGTGACTCCGATAATGACATTACCGCCGCTCGCGACGTGGGTATTCGCGGTATTCGCATTTTGCGCGCCTCTAACTCCACTTATAAGCCGTTGCCACAGGCCGGTGCGTTTGGTGAAGAGGTGATCGTCAACTCGGAATATTGAGGACGCTGGCTGCGGATTGCTGTTTTTTTAAACAAATTTACATTGCTGGCTTTTACCTTTTGCGGACTTGCTGCACACTGAATAAAAGATGTTCTCATGAGGCAATATGCTGGTAAGGGGAATAAAGATGACGAATTCGGAGTTGCTGCAATACTGCATGGCAAAAACGGGCGCGGAGCAGAGCGTTCACAGTGATTGGAAGGCCACGCAAATCAAAGTCGAAGATGTGCTTTTTGCCATGGTAAAAGAGGTGGAAGAACGCCCGGCGGTGTCTCTGAAAACCAGCCCAGAACTGGCAGAACTGTTGCGCCAGCAGCATAGCGATGTTCGGCCAAGCAGGCATCTCAATAAGGCGCACTGGAGTACGGTGTATCTGGACGGCTCGCTGCCGGATTCACAGATTTATTATCTGGTCGACGCCTCTTATCAGCAGGCTGTGAACACGTTGCCGGAAGATAAACGCCGGATACTGACGCAGCCCTGATCCGTTTCGCCGGATGCGGCGCAAGCGCCTTATCCGGCCTACAAGCAATTATACCTGATCTGTAGTTTCGTAGGCCTGATAAGCGTAGCGCCATCAGGCACAACGGTTGCCGGATGCGGCGCAAGCGCCTTATCCGGCCTACAGGCTTTATATCTGGTCTGTAGTTTCGTAGGCCTGATAAGCGCAGCGCCATCAGGCACAACGGTTGCCGAATGCGTCTTATCCGGCCTACAAGCTTTATGCATATTCTGTAGGCCAGACAAGTGTTGCGTAATTACAACAGCGGTTTGAGGAAGCGGGCCGTGTGTGAGGCTTCACACTCAGCGACCGTTTCTGGTGTGCCGGAGACAAGGATTTCGCCGCCGCCGCTGCCGCCTTCCGGACCGAGATCGACAATCCAGTCTGCGGTCTTAATCACGTCCAGATTGTGCTCAATCACCACGATGGTGTTGCCCTGATCCCGGAGTTGATGCAGCACGTCCAACAGTTGCTGAATATCCGCAAAATGCAGACCGGTGGTCGGCTCATCGAGAATATACAGCGTTTGCCCGGTACCGCGTTTGGACAGCTCGCGCGCCAGCTTCACGCGCTGTGCTTCACCGCCCGAGAGCGTGGTAGCGGACTGACCCAGTCGAATGTACGTCAGGCCAACGTCCATCAGCGTTTGCAGCTTACGCGCCAGCGCCGGAACGGCATCGAAGAACTCACGCGCTTCTTCAATCGTCATATCCAGCACTTCGTGGATAGTCTTGCCTTTGTACTTAATTTCTAACGTTTCGCGGTTATAGCGCTTGCCTTTGCACTGATCGCACGGCACGTAGATATCCGGCAGGAAGTGCATTTCGACTTTGATCACGCCGTCGCCCTGACAGGCTTCACAGCGTCCGCCACGGACGTTAAAGCTGAAACGCCCCGGCGTGTAACCGCGTGCTCGTGACTCCGGTACACCGGCAAACAGTTCGCGCACTGGCGTAAACACCCCGGTGTAGGTTGCCGGGTTAGAGCGCGGCGTACGGCCAATCGGGCTTTGGTCAATGTCGATCACTTTGTCGAAATGCTCCAGGCCTTGAACGTCGCGATACGGCGCAGGTTCAGCCAGCGTCGCACCGTTTAGCGCCGTCTGTGCAATCGGGAACAGTGTGTCGTTAATCAGCGTCGATTTACCCGAACCGGAAACACCGGTAATGCAGGTAAATAAACCTACCGGCAGCGTCAGGGTGACATCTTTCAGGTTGTTACCGCGTGCGCCGGTGAGCTTCAGCACTTTCTCTGGGTCAGCCGCAACGCGCTGTTTAGGCACTTCAATCTTGCGTTTACCGCTCATGTACTGGCCGGTCAGCGACTCAGGCACTGCCATGATGTCGTCGAGCGTCCCTTCGGCGACGACCTGACCGCCGTGAACACCCGCGCCCGGGCCGATATCGATAACGTGGTCAGCGGCGCGAATCGCGTCTTCATCATGCTCGACCACAATAACGGTATTACCCAGATTACGCAGGTGGATAAGCGTACCCAGCAGACGTTCGTTATCGCGCTGGTGCAGGCCAATAGACGGTTCATCCAGTACGTACATTACACCGACCAGACCCGCGCCGATCTGGCTTGCCAGGCGAATACGCTGGGCCTCACCGCCGGAGAGTGTTTCTGCTGAACGCGATAGCGTCAGGTAGTTGAGGCCGACGTTGACCAGGAACTTCAGACGATCGCCAATCTCTTTAAGAATTTTCTCGGCAATCTTCGCCCGCTGACCCGCAAGCTTCAGATTGTTGAAGAAATCCATTGCATGACCGATGCTCATGTCAGAAATCGCAGGCAGCGGCGTATTTTCAACAAATACGTGACGGGCTTCCCGGCGTAAACGCGTCCCTTCACAGCTGGCGCAAGGACGGTTACTGATGAACTTGGCTAATTCTTCACGTACCGCGCTGGATTCCGTTTCTTTATAGCGGCGCTCCATATTGTGCAATACGCCTTCGAACGGATGGCGACGTACGGACGTATCACCGCGATCGTTCATGTATTTAAATTCGATATTCTCTTTACCGGAACCGTACAGTACCACTTTATGCACGGTAGGGTTCAGGCTGGCCCACGGGGCTTCAACGTCGAATTTATAGTGTTCCGCCAGAGACTTAAGCATCTGGAAGTAATAGAAGTTACGGCGATCCCAACCGCGGATAGCACCACCGGCCAGCGACAGTTCCGGGTTTTGGATCACCCGATCAGGATCGAAATATTGCTGCACGCCGAGACCGTCACAGGTTGGACACGCGCCCGCCGGGTTGTTAAACGAAAACAGCCGCGGTTCCAGTTCGCGCATGCTATAGCCGCAGATAGGGCAGGCGAAGTTGGCGGAGAACAGCAGCTCCTCCGCTTTCGGGTCGTCCATATCGGCAACGACCGCCGTACCGCCGGACAGTTCCAGCGCGGTTTCAAAGGATTCCGCCAGTCGTTGGGTGAGATCGTCACGGACTTTAAAGCGGTCAATCACCACTTCAATGGTGTGTTTCTTTTGCAGCTCAAGCTTGGGCGGATCGGAAAGGTCACAGACTTCACCGTCGATACGGGCGCGGATATAGCCCTGGCCTGCCAGGTTTTCCAGCGTTTTGGTGTGCTCGCCTTTACGCTCTTTGATCACCGGCGCCAGCAGCATCAGACGCTTACCTTCCGGCTGCGACAGGACGTTATCCACCATCTGGCTTACGGTCTGCGCTGCCAGGGGAACGTCGTGATCCGGACAGCGCGGCTCGCCAACGCGGGCAAACAGCAGACGGAGATAGTCGTGAATTTCGGTAATTGTACCTACCGTGGATCGCGGGTTATGGGACGTCGATTTTTGTTCAATTGAGATGGCAGGAGAGAGCCCCTCAATGTGGTCGACGTCCGGTTTTTCCATCAGCGACAGAAATTGACGCGCGTACGCGGAAAGGGATTCAACGTAACGACGCTGCCCTTCGGCATATAAGGTGTCGAAAGCGAGCGAAGATTTGCCTGAGCCCGAAAGCCCGGTGACGACAATCAGCTTGTCGCGCGGGATGACGAGGTTGATGTTTTTGAGATTATGGGTGCGGGCGCCCCGAACTTCGATCTTATCCATTCATCTTTCCCGGATTAAACGCTTTTTTGCCTGGCTGCATGGTGCTACCGGCGATCACAAACGGTTAATTATGACACAACCTGACCTGAATGGATATACAGTATTGGAATGCAAAACGCAGACGTCTGTGCAACAATGTCTGGCTGGGGTTGTTTACTGGAATCAACTTCGCAACGTAGTAAAAGCGCTATTGGAAATGCTACAATCCCGCGCTTACACTTATTCAGTAACGTTTTTCAGGAGACACGATCATGGCCAGCAGAGGCGTAAACAAGGTGATTCTCGTCGGTAATCTGGGCCAGGACCCGGAAGTACGCTATATGCCGAATGGTGGCGCAGTTGCCAACATTACGCTGGCTACTTCCGAATCCTGGCGTGATAAAGCGACCGGTGAAATGAAAGAGCAGACTGAATGGCACCGTGTTGTGCTGTTTGGCAAACTGGCGGAAGTGGCCAGCGAATATCTGCGTAAAGGTTCTCAGGTCTATATCGAAGGTCAGCTGCGTACCCGCAAATGGACCGATCAGTCCGGCGTAGAAAAGTACACCACAGAAGTTGTGGTTAACGTTGGCGGCACCATGCAAATGCTGGGTGGTCGTCAGGGTGGTGGTGCTCCGGCAGGTGGCGGTCAGCAGCAGGGCGGTTGGGGTCAACCTCAGCAGCCGCAGGGTGGCAACCAGTTCAGCGGCGGCGCGCAGTCTCGTCCGCAACAGTCAGCTCCGGCAGCGCCGTCTAACGAGCCGCCGATGGATTTCGACGACGATATTCCGTTCTAATCCTACTGCGTTACGCTGAAATAATGGCTACCTCAAGACTGGGGTAGCCATATGCAATTTTGTTATCAGTTCAACACCATCGGCCAATCTGGCGGTGTGTGGCTCATCACGTCAACCATTACGGTTTCAATGTTCTTCCAGATAGCGGACATATCCACCAAGGTTATGCCGAGCAATCCAGTCGCAAACCAGCAGGCAAAAACCAGCCCCAAACCGCTGCTAATGACGGCCAGGCCAATATAATCTGATTTACGAAAACGGATATTGAGCGTACTGGCTAAAAACATCAGCACCGCGCTGAGTAGTTGCCACCGCAGAAGAACCACGCCAGTTGTTATTGTCGCCATGAAAAACGTCCTCAGAAAGTCTGGATGCCCAGGACAGCGCGGGGGTGTTCACCGAGGGTGTGATACTCTGGCTATCGACGGGCAATAACATGAATGAAACATTGTTTCTGTTACATGATTTTTGTGAACTATATCACATCTGGTCGTTTGTTCACCAGTATTGGCCGTTATTTTTGTAGGCTTATAACCACTCCAGGTGTGTGGTTTTGTTTAATGAAGAGTTGATAATAAATAACCATGTTTTAAACATGCATTTAGTCTGCTTGTTATATTTATCCTAAATTAAACGTTAAAAAAATTAATGAATTTCTTAAATGCAGCCAGGATAATGCTCATAAAAAATTACTCCGTGGGGATAATAACGTTATGAAATAAGCATAACTTTAAGTTTGCCTTACGGAAAAATAATATCATCATCAACTATTATCAGACTTTTACATAGAGAAGTCTGTTGCTAATACTGATAGATTCATGCAACTTAATCAGTCGGTGTTTATAGCATCCTGCCTTGATGGGTTCTGGCATATACGAAACAGGGAAATAGGGCTGACATGAATCACAGTGCGCGACGCAAGATGCTGAAGTTCCTGGGAACATTCATGGTGGTATTGTTCCCCGTGGTGCTGGCGATATGGTTTGCGCACATCCGGGCGATGACCGAAACCCATAGCCAACTCCGCTCTTTTGCTCAACTGGTGTTAAATAAAACAGAATTGGTGATCCTACAAGCTGATTTGGCGCGTGATATGGCCCAGTTGTATCAGGGTAAGATGTGTACCCCGGCACATCAGAAAAGTATGCTAAATATTATTCGCGGTCGTTTATATATCAGTGAGCTAATTTATGCGCAGGGCGATCACTTTTTGTGCTCTACGTCGATGGCGCCGCCTGTTACTTATATTATGCCGACAGCCGATTATAAACGTACGCCGGATATCGCCATCTATTACTACCGCGATACCCCTTTTTTCGCTGGCTACAGAATGACGTACATGCAACGCGGGAACTACGTAGCAGTCATCAATCCATTGTCCTACAGCGAAGTCATGTCAGATGATCCGGATCTCTCCTGGGGCGTGTATGACACAGTAACAGATACGTTTTTCTCTGCTAGTGAAGCGGCAAATATTGCGCAATTCGCGCCGCTCATACGCGGTGAAGCATCGACCTTTCAACAAGACGATCGCTTCTACACCATCGTGCATTCAGAAAAACGTCCAATTGCGATTATTGTGTCGACCTCAGACAACCGCGTAAGTCAGATTTTCTATCACGAGGCGGCATTAACCATTCCCTTCGGGATTATCTGCAGCATCCTGATACTGCTAATGTGGTGGCGCACGCGCCAGGAATACTTATCTCCCCGGCGCTTATTAAAACGCGCGATCAAAAAACGTCAGCTTTGCCTGCATTACCAGCCGATTATTGATATCAAGAACGGTCAATGTGTTGGCGCTGAAGCTCTGCTGCGCTGGCCGGGCTGTAAAGGTGAGGTGATGAGCCCGACGGAGTTTATTCCGCTGGCTGAAAAAGAGGGAATGATTGAGCGGATCACGGATTATGTCGTTGAAGAGGTGTTCAACGATTTGGGGTATTTTCTTTCGGCGCATCCTCAGCTTTCTATATCGATTAACCTTTCCGCTTCTGACTTTCATTCATCCCGATTGATTGCTCTGATTAACGACAAAAATCGTGAGTACTCCGTGGCGGCCCAGCAAATTAAAGTCGAAGTGACCGAGCGTGGGTTTATAGATGTTCATAAAATGACCCCCGTAATCCAGGCGTTCCGCAAGGCGGGTTATGAAGTGGCATTTGATGATTTTGGCACGGGATATTCCAATCTGCATAATTTGTCAGCGCTGAATGTCGATATCCTGAAGATCGACAAATCGTTTATTAGCACGTTATCCACTAACAGCACCAGTCACTTGATTGCCGAACATATTATTGAGATGGCACAAAGCTTACACCTGAAGACGATTGCGGAAGGTGTGGAAACGAAGGAGCAAATCGAATGGCTGCTTGAACGCGGCGTACAGTATTGTCAGGGCTGGTATTTTGCGAAGGCGCTGCCGCCGCAGGAGTTCATGCACTGGATACAACGGTCGCCCGCCATACTGACGCAGAGCGGGCAATAATCTTACAGACGATGGCGGTAGTCGCTGGGAGTACGATCAAATTCGCGGCGAAACACACGCGAGAAGGTTTGTTGCGACACATAACCAAGATCCATCGCGATATCAAAAATAGGTCGCTCAGTTGTCCGCAGTTCAACGGCGGCCAGCAAAAGTCGACGCTGGCGGATGTAGTCACCCAAGGTCTGGCGCGTCACCGTGCGGAACATTCTTTGTAAATACCACTTCGAGTAACCTGATTTTTTCGCCACCGCCTCAATGTTCAGCGGTTGATCGATATGTTCATCAATCCATTCAATAAGGGTCTGAATAATCTGCTGATGGGACATAGGGCTGCCTCTTTCTCAGTATTCGATTCGTCGTTTTGTCTGTGGGCGAGTATAATTCCTCAAGTTAACTTGAGGTAAAGCGATTTATGGAAAAGAAATTACCCCGGATAAAAGCGCTGCTCACACCAGGTGAAGTCGCCAAACGTAGCGGCGTGGCGGTATCGACCCTGCATTTCTATGAAAGCAAAGGGTTAATCAGTAGCATGCGCAACAGCGGCAATCAGCGCCGATACAAACGTGATGTGTTGCGTTACGTCGCGATAATCAAGATTGCTCAACGCATCGGGATCCCGCTGGCCACGATCGGTGACGCGTTAGGGGTATTACCTGAGGGGCATTCGCTTAGTGCCAAAGAGTGGAAGCAGCTCTCTTCGCAATGGCGTGAAGAACTGGACCGACGCATCCATACTTTGGTGGCGCTACGCGATGAGCTGGATGGGTGTATTGGTTGCGGATGCTTGTCACGTAGCGATTGCCCGTTGCGTAACCCTGGCGATCAGCTTGGCGAGCAGGGGACCGGAGCGCGCCTGCTGGAAGATGATTAATTGGTTTAAAATATGTGACGGGTATGAAGGATATAAAACTAAAGCGCCACAGAGGGCGCTTTAGTTTGGTTCCGGTCTTTGTCTTTCACTCTATCCCGCTGGTTCACGGGAGGGTTTCCCCCGACATCAACACCCCTCAGTCGAGCACATTAGGGGAGGTTCCGGCCTGTGTTGATAATGTAAGTGTAAGCCACCTCCCTCCATTTGCCAGTGAAATGGTGATTTTTTAGCCAAAAAATTTTACGCATCTTCACCTGTTTTCTTGCGCGAGTTGCGCGAAATAAACACGCCGATGTTGTAATAACTCCGCGAAATTTGTTGCCAAATTGCGCATTGACGATAACGTTTGCGCATCGACTGGTTATTTCTTGCGCGTTATAAGAAGAAATGAGTAAAAAGCGGCAAAGTTCAGTTGAAAACCAGCGTATGATCGCTGGATAATCGTTTGCTTTTTTTTACCACCCGTTTTTTATGCGCGGAGCTAAACGTTTGCTTTTTTGCGACACCCCTATTGACGCAAACCTGGCACATGGAGAAAACGTTTAGCAGGCAGTGGATTGTCCAGCACGCATAATGACGAAAAAATAAACTCTCAGGGGATGTTTTCTATGTCTACGCCTTCAGCGCGTACCGGCGGTTCACTCGACGCCTGGTTTAAAATTTCGCTCCGCGGCAGTACCGTTCGTCAGGAAGTCGTTGCCGGATTAACGACCTTCCTGGCCATGGTCTACTCCGTTATCGTGGTTCCGGGGATGCTGGGTAAAGCCGGGTTCCCACCTGCTGCTGTATTTGTGGCGACCTGTCTGGTCGCGGGCGTCGGTTCTATTGTGATGGGCCTGTGGGCAAACCTGCCGCTGGCAATTGGTTGCGCCATTTCTCTGACCGCATTTACCGCATTCAGCCTGGTGCTGGGCCAACATATTAGCGTGCCCGTTGCGCTGGGTGCGGTGTTCCTGATGGGTGTCCTGTTTACCATCATTTCCGCGACCGGTATCCGTAGCTGGATCCTGCGCAATCTGCCGCAGGGCGTTGCGCATGGTACGGGGATTGGTATCGGCCTGTTCCTGCTGCTGATTGCGGCAAACGGTGTCGGTCTGGTAATTAAGAACCCGCTGGACGGCCTGCCGGTTGCGCTGGGTGACTTCGATACCTTCCCGGTCATTATGTCGTTGATTGGTCTGGCGGTGATTATTGGCCTCGAAAAACTGAAAGTACCGGGTGGCATTCTGCTGACCATTATCGGTATTTCCGTGGTTGGTCTGATTTTCGACCCGGCCGTGCATTTCTCCGGCATTTTTGCCATGCCGTCTCTGAGTGATGAAAACGGCAATTCGCTGATCGGCAGCCTGGATATCATGGGGGCACTGAACCCGATTGTCCTGCCGAGCGTGTTGGCGCTGGTCATGACCGCTGTCTTCGATGCAACCGGAACCATCCGCGCGGTAGCCGGACAGGCGAATCTGCTGGATAAAGACGGACAGATTATCGACGGTGGCAAGGCGCTGACCACTGACTCCCTGAGCAGTGTGTTCTCTGGTCTGGTGGGTGCAGCTCCGGCGGCGGTTTACATTGAATCCGCAGCGGGTACGGCGGCAGGCGGTAAAACTGGCCTGACAGCGATCACCGTTGGCGTACTGTTCCTGCTGATCCTGTTCCTCTCTCCGCTCTCTTATCTTGTACCTGTGTACGCAACGGCACCTGCGCTGATGTATGTGGGTCTGTTGATGCTGAGCAACGTCGCGAAAATCGATTTCGCTGACTTTGTCGACGCGATGACGGGACTGGTTACGGCCGTATTTATCGTGCTGACCTGTAACATCGTTACCGGCATCATGATTGGCTTTGCGACCCTGGTAATTGGCCGCATCGTTTCTGGTGAATGGCGCAAACTGAACATCGGCACCGTGGTGATCGCCATCGCGCTGGTGGCCTTCTACGCCGGCGGTTGGGCTATCTGATTCTGATTTCCTGACGATCCTAAAAACGGGTGGCTTTGGCCGCCCGTTTTCATTTTCAGAACACACTCGTTGTCTTTTGCGTTACTCTCAATTAGATAGAATTGAGGCACGACGCCTCTCATTAGCAATCATAAGAAACATCGCAAACAGGGAACGCATGGAAATCTTTTTCACCATACTCATCATGACCCTTGTGGTCTCGCTGTCGGGGGTATTTACTCGCGTATTGCCCTTCCAACTTCCTTTACCCCTTATGCAGATCGCCATCGGCGCCTTGCTGGCGTGGCCGACGTTTGGTTTGCATGTGGAATTCGATCCTGAGCTGTTCCTGGTTTTGTTCATCCCGCCGCTGCTCTTTGCCGATGGCTGGAAGACGCCAACGCGTGAGTTTCTCGAGCACGGGCGAGAGATTTTCGGCCTGGCGTTGGCGCTGGTGCTGGTCACGGTGGTCGGCATTGGATTTATGATTTACTGGCTGGTGCCGGGGATCCCTCTCATCCCAGCCTTTGCGCTGGCTGCTGTGCTATCGCCAACCGATGCCGTCGCACTTTCCGGCATTGTGGGAGAGGGACGTATACCGAAGAAAATCATGGGTATCCTGCAGGGCGAAGCGTTGATGAACGACGCCTCCGGTCTGGTCTCTCTGAAGTTTGCCGTCGCCGTGGCGATGGGGACAATGGTATTCACCGTTGGTGGCGCAACGCTTGAGTTCTTCAAAGTGGCGATTGGCGGCATCCTGGCTGGTTTTGTCGTCAGTTGGCTGTACGGCCGCTCCCTGCGCTTCCTCAGCCGCTGGGGCGGTGACGAGCCGGCAACGCAAATCGTCCTGCTGTTCCTGCTGCCGTTTGCGTCTTACCTGATTGCGGAACATATCGGCGTTTCCGGTATCCTCGCGGCGGTCGCTGCCGGGATGACGATCACCCGTTCCGGGGTGATGCGCCGCGCGCCACTGGCGATGCGTTTACGTGCTAACAGTACCTGGGCGATGCTGGAGTTTGTATTTAACGGCATGGTCTTCTTGCTGTTAGGGCTACAGTTACCGGGAATTCTGGAGTCTTCTTTGGCGGCGGCCGAGGCCGATCCGAATGTTGAAATCTGGATGCTGTTTACCGATGTCGTGCTGATTTACGTGGCGCTAATGCTGGTGCGTTTTGGCTGGCTGTGGACCATGAAAAAGTTCAGTCTGCGCTTCCTGAAGAAAAAACCGATGGAGTTTGGATCCTGGACGACGCGTGAAATCATGATCGCCTCTTTTGCCGGTGTACGCGGGGCAATTACTCTCGCTGGTGTGCTCTCCATTCCACTGTTGTTACCGGACGGTAGCGGCTTCCCGGCGCGATATGAGCTGATCTTCCTTGCCGCAGGCGTGATCCTGTTTTCGCTGTTTGTCGGCGTGGTGATGCTGCCGATTCTGCTACAACATCTGGAAGTGGCAGACCACTCGCAGCAGCAGAAAGAGGAACGTATTGCCCGCGCCGCCACGGCAGAAGTGGCGATTGTCGCGATCCAGAAAATGGAGGAGCGACTGGCCGCAGACACCGAAGAGAACATCGATAACCAGTTGCTCACCGAGGTGAGTTCACGCGTGATTGGTAACCTGCGCCGACGCGCCGACGGGCGCAACGATGTGGAAAGCTCGATGCAGGAAGAAAACCTCGAGCGACGTTTCCGCCTGGCAGCGCTGCGTTCAGAACGCGCGGAGCTTTATCACCTGCGCGCCACGCGTGAAATCAGCAATGAAACGCTGCAAAAACTACTGCACGACCTGGATTTGCTGGAAGCGCTGTTGATTGAGAATCAGTAAACGATAGCGCCTGATGCGCTACGCTTATCAGGCCTACAAGACCGGCAATAGCGATGTAGGCCGGATAAGGCGCTAGCCGCATCCGGCGAAGGGTGTGCCTGATGCGCTACGCTTATCAGGCCTACAAGACCGGCAACAGCGATGTAGGCCGGATAAGGCGCTAGCCGCATCCGGCGAAGGGTGTGCCTGATGCGCTACGCTTATCAGGCCTACAAGATCGGGAATAGTGATGTAGGCCGGATAGGGCGTCAGCCGCATCCGGCGAAGGGTGTGCCTGATGCGCTACGCTTATCAGGCCTACAAGACCGGCAATAGCTATGTAGGCCGGATAAGGCGCTAGCCGCATCCGGCGAAGGGTGTGCCTGATGCGCTACGCTTATCAGGCCTACAAGACCGGCAATAGTGATGTAGGCCGGATAAGGCGCTAGCCGCATCCGGCGAAAGGTGGGCCAAATGGCGCGCAACTGGCTGCAAGAAATTATTCATCGTGTAATTTGCGAGCGACATTCCTGAACGAATCCATCCCTCTTGTCGATTCCCTCTTTTCTCCATACGGTTGAGAAAAGGGGGAAACATGTCCAACTATCGACGAAATTACATCAATGGGGGAACCTGGTTTTTTACGGTAAATCTGCAGGACCGTCGAAGCCACCTTCTGACAGACAACATTCACGCGCTTCGGTGTGCAATCGCTGCGATCAAAAAGGTTAGGCCTTTTCGCATCAATGCGTGGGTCGTTTTACCCGAGCATATGCATTGTATATGGACGTTACCTGGCAATGATGCGGATTATTCCTCTCGCTGGCGAGAAATTAAGAAGCATTTCACCCACTCATTGTCTTCCCGACATATCTGGCAATCTCGCTTTTGGGAGCACACCATCCGTGATGAACATGATTATCGCCAGCATGTTGATTATATTTACATTAACCCTGTGAAGCACGGCTGGGTAAAACAGGTACAGGACTGGCCTTTTTCAACATTTCATCGTGATGTGAGGCACGGTTTGTACCCGCAAGATTGGGCAGGTGAAATCATGGATTTTAATGCGGGTGAACGTGCCTGATGCGCTATGCTTATCAGGCCTACAACACCGGCATACCGTTGTAGGCCGGATAAGGCGTTAGCCGCATCCGGCATTTTACGACGCTTGCGGTAGCCAAAACCCTTCACAGCATTTGAGCCACGCCTGGGCGCTGTGCGACAGATAAACGCCTTCGCGCCAAATCATGCCCAACTGCCAGCGTAAGTCGCTCTCCAGAGGGATCCAGCGCAACGTTTGCTTATCCAGCCGCTGGCAAATCGGCTCCGGTAAAATGGCAATCCCAACTCCGGCTTGTACCATTGCTGCCAGAAAATCCCACTGCCCGCTGCGCACCGCGATGCGGGGCTTGACGTTGTGTTGGCTAAACAGCTCAAGCAATTGGCGGCTCAACGCGAAATCTTCGTTGTAGATAAGCAGCGGATGTTCCGCCAGCGCCTCGGGGGGAATGGATTCGCACGTTGTCCACTGGCCGGAGCGAGGAACCAACACGCAGAGTGGATGGCTAAAAAGCGGTAAGGTTGCCAGACCGCTCTCTTCTTCAACCGGCAGCGCGGTCATCGCGACATCCAGGTCACCGTTCATTACCGCCTGCTGAACGGTTAAGCCGCCAAATTCAGAGACCTTCAGCTCAACGCCGGGATAGCGCTGGCGAAACAGGCCGATCGGCCCAGCCATTAACATCCCCACCATGGGCGGGATACCGAGGCGCAGCACGCCCTTGTTGAGGTGATTAATGTCACTGAGTTCCGCTTCAAGCTGGCGAAACTCGGCAAGGATCGCCAGGCCGCGTTCGAAAACGACCTGCCCGGTGTCGGTTAACAGCAGTCGCCGACCGTCACGGATTAACAGCGTGCAGTTAAGCTCGTCTTCAAGGTTCTTCAACATCTTGCTGATGGTGGGCTGGGTGACAAAAAGCTTCTCCGCTGCGCGGGTAAAGCTCTGCTGACGAACCACCTCAACAAAATAGCGCAGCGTTCTGATATCCATGATTATTCCTTAAGACTATGCCTGCAATGAGTTTAATTCATTTCAGTCCTGGACGGGGGCTCTCTATACTGGCGCTCTCTATTTTTTAAGGACATACCCTCATGGCTGTGGCGATAAGCCGCGTGACGCCTGCTGTTATTCATCGACTCCAGATCCCCGTTCAGGTTCTGTTGTACGCAGGTCTCTTTGTATTTGCTCAATATCTTGTCTCCTGGCTGCATCTGCCGCTTCCTGCCAACCTGGTCGGGATGGTGCTGATGCTGGCGTTAATTGTCTGCCGGGTTATCCCGCTGAACTGGATCCGCGCAGGTGCACGCTGGTTACTGGCTGAAATGCTGCTGTTTTTTGTTCCGGCGGTGGTCGCCGTTGTGAACTACACGCAGCTGTTGCTGGTTGATGGCTGGCGTATATTTGCCGTGATTGCGATCAGTACGCTGATGGTGCTTGGCGCAACGGCGTGGGTGGTGGATAAAGTGTATCGCTATGAAATGTGCAGGCTAAACCGTGAGTAATTTCCAGTTAAGCGTGTTGTGTCTGGTGATTACGCTGGGTATCTACTTTGCCAATAAGCGTCTGTATCGCCGTTTTCGTAAATTACCCCTGATGCCATTAGTTCTCACCCCAGCCCTGCTGGTGCTGATGCTGGTTTTTGGCCATATCTCCTGGCAAAACTATATTGGTGAATCGCACTGGTTGCTGTGGCTGTTAGGCCCGGCGACCATCGCGTTTGCCGTTCCGGTGTATGACAACCTTGCCGTGATTAAGCGTCACTGGATGTCGCTGACGGCGGGCGTGGTAACGGCAACGCTGGTGGCCGTCACCAGTTCCGTATGGCTGGCGCGCCTGTTTATGTTGCCTGATGAGATCCAACGCAGTCTGGCGGTGCGCTCCGTCACCACACCGTTTGCGCTGGCGGCGGCAGAACCGTTGGGCGGGCAGCCGGACCTGGTGGCATTGTTCGTGGTGGTGACCGGCGTATTTGGTATGGCGGTCGGCGATGTGCTGTTTTTACGGCTTTCTATTCGTGAAGGGATGGCGAAAGGTGCAGGATTTGGTGCAGCATCGCACGGTGCGGGCACGGCACGCTCTTATGAACTCGGTCAGCAGGAAGGGGTCGTTGCCAGCCTGGTGATGATGCTTTCCGGCGTGGTAATGGTGCTGGTGGCACCGCTGGTGGCGAGGCTGATGTTCTGAGAAAGGATGTAATCCTCCGGCCCGAAAGCCGGAGGAGAAGGGAAGTTAGTGCGCGCGACCTTGTTCTACGCCGTACCCGGTCTGGGAACGGATGAACTGAGCACGGAACTGCTCGCGTTCGCGGTTGCCTTCTTCTGAGTTGTCGGTGGCAGAGAAGAACCAGATCCCGAGGAATGCTACGCTGATGGAGAACAGCGCCGGATACTCATACGGGAAAATGGCTTTTTCGTGACCGAGGATCTGGACCCAAATCGTTGGACCAAGAATCATCAGCACCACTGCCGTCAGCAGGCCTAACCAGCCACCCAACATTGCGCCACGCGTGGTCAGTTTCGACCAGTACATAGAGAGCAGAATGATGGGGAAGTTACAGCTCGCCGCGATGGCGAACGCCAGGCCGACCATGAAGGCGATGTTCTGGTTTTCGAACAGCACGCCGAGCACGATGGCAATCACGCCCAGCACCAGCACGGTGATTTTCGAGACTCGCAGCTCTTCACGTTCGGTGGCGCCTTTGCGGAACACGTTGGCGTACAGGTCGTGAGACACTGCCGATGCGCCCGCCAGCGTCAGACCGGCAACCACCGCCAGAATGGTGGCAAACGCCACGGCTGAGATGAAGCCGAGGAACAGGTTACCGCCCACCGCATTCGCCAGGTGAACCGCCGCCATGTTGTTACCGCCGATAAGCGCGCCAGCAGCGTCTTTATACGCAGGGTTTGCACCAACCAGCATGATCGCGCCAAAGCCGATGATAAAGGTCAGGATGTAGAAATAACCCATAAAACCGGTGGCGTAGAACACACTCTTACGAGCTTCACGGGCATCGCTAACCGTGAAGAAGCGCATCAGGATGTGCGGCAAGCCTGCCGTACCAAACATCAGGCCGAGACCTAACGACAGTGCGGAGATTGGGTCTTTTACCAACCCGCCCGGGCTCATAATGGCTGAACCTTTCGGGTGTACCGCCATCGCTTCGGTGAACAGATTATTGAAGCTAAAGCCGACGTGTTTCATCACCATAAAGGCCATGAAGCTGGCACCGAACAGCAACAGTACGGCTTTGATGATCTGTACCCAGGTGGTCGCCAACATGCCG
Source organism: Citrobacter sp. Cpo069 (assembly GCF_030332785.1). Taxonomy (NCBI): domain Bacteria; kingdom Pseudomonadati; phylum Pseudomonadota; class Gammaproteobacteria; order Enterobacterales; family Enterobacteriaceae; genus Citrobacter; species Citrobacter sp. Cpo069. The sequence goes on along the minus strand of NZ_JAOWHD010000039.1, from coordinate 13,193 downwards.
CCAAACAAAACGTACATCATCATCAGCACGCCAACCAGTACGACAGCGATGTGATAGTTCAGACCAAACAGCAGCTCAATCAGCTTACCTGCACCAACCATCTGGGCGATCAGATACAGCGCAACCACCACCAGGGAACCACAGGCGGACAGAATACGGATTGGCCCTTGCTTCAGACGATAAGACGCAACGTCTGCAAAGGTGTAACGACCCAGGTTACGCAAACGCTCAGCAATCAGGAACAGAATAATTGGCCAGCCGACCAGGAAGCCGAGTGAATAGATCAGCCCGTCATAACCGGAGGTAAAGACCAGCGCGGAAATCCCGAGGAAAGATGCCGCCGACATATAGTCGCCCGCAATCGCCAGCCCGTTCTGGAAACCGGTGATGTTACCGCCAGCGGTGTAGTAGTCATTACGCGAACGTACGCGCTTTGACGCCCAGTAGGTAATGCCGAGCGTAAAGATGACGAAAATCAGGAACATAATAATCGCCTGCCAGTTGGTTGGCTGGCGTTGGACTGCACCGCTAATAGCATCCGCCGCGTTTGCGGCGAAGGGCAGCGTGGCGGCAAGCGCCGTCAGGACTCTCTTCATGATGCTTTAACCTCGTGCAAAACCGCATTGTTCAGGCGATCGAATTCACCGTTTGCCCGCCAGATGTAGATCCCGGTCAGGATGAAAGAGATAAGGATCACACCGACCCCAATCGGAATACCGCGGGTGACGCTGGTTCCCGCGTGTAGCGGAGTACCCAGCCAGCCCGGCGCAAAGGCAATCAATAAAATAAAGCTGATATAAACTGCCAGCATGATGATGGACAGAATGGTGGCAAACCGTTGCCGTTTTTCTACTAACTCCCTGAAACGCGCACTGTCTTCTATCCGCTGATAAATTTGGTCATTCATCACAGAGCTCTCCAGAGGTCCCCCTGCGTCTTTCGTGCTACAAGTTCGTTGGCCGCACTTGCCCACCCCAGTCACATAGTGAACTATGCTCTTGGGGATGTGCTTGCTTGCCGCCTTCCTGTAACACGAAATCCTTTGGGGGAGGTTTTTTATATTTCCCTCCCGGTGAAGAGAGGGTAGGGTCAGATTTGTAGGCCGGATAAGACGCTTTCGCGTCGCCATCCGGCATTTTCAGGACTTTGTTATGATGGCATCGCGATGGCCTGCTTCTCTTCGAGCAGTTTCTCCACGACGCCAGGATCGGCGAGGGTCGAGGTATCGCCCAGATTGCTGGTATCGCCCGCCGCGATTTTGCGCAGGATGCGGCGCATGATTTTGCCGGAGCGGGTTTTCGGCAGTGAGTCGGTCCAGTGCAGCACGTCTGGCGTTGCCAACGGACCAATTTCTTTACGCACCCAGTTGCGAACCTCGGCGTACAACTCAGGTGACGGCTCTTCACCGTGATTCAGCGTGACGTAGGCGTAGATCGCCTGGCCTTTAATATTATGCGGAATTCCCACCACCGCGGCTTCGGCAATCTTCGGATGCGACACCAGCGCTGATTCGATTTCAGCCGTTCCCAGACGGTGGCCAGAGACGTTCAGCACATCGTCCACACGTCCGGTGATCCAGTAATAGCCATCTTCGTCACGGCGCGCGCCGTCGCCGCTGAAGTACATATTCTTGAAGGTAGAGAAGTAGGTTTGCTCAAAGCGTTCGTGATCGCCAAACAGCGTTCTCGCCTGGCCTGGCCACGAGTCGGTAATCACCAGGTTACCTTCCGTCGCTCCTTCCAGTGGATTACCTTCGTTATCGACAATCGCAGGCTGTACGCCAAAGAACGGACGGGTTGCAGAACCGGCTTTCAGCTCGGTAGCGCCCGGCAGTGGGGTGATCATGAATCCCCCGGTTTCGGTCTGCCACCAGGTATCGACGACCGGGCATTTTTCGTTGCCGATCTTCTTCCAGTACCACTCCCACGCTTCCGGGTTGATCGGCTCGCCAACGGAACCCAGGATACGCAGCGACGAACGGTCAGTACCTTCAATCGCTTTGTCGCCTTCTGCCATCAGTGCGCGAATGGCGGTCGGTGCGGTATACAGAATATTGACCTGGTGCTTGTCCACAACCTGCGACATACGCGCAGGCGTTGGCCAGTTTGGTACGCCTTCGAACATCAGCGTGGTTGCGCCGCAGGCCAGCGGGCCGTACAGCAGGTAGCTGTGTCCGGTTACCCAACCCACGTCAGCGGTGCACCAATAGATATCGCCCTGATGGTAATCAAACACGTACTTAAAGGTGGTTGCAGCGTAGACCAGATACCCGCCGGTGGTGTGCAGCACGCCTTTTGGCTTGCCGGTTGAACCGGAGGTATACAGGATAAACAGTGGATCTTCCGCGTTCATCTCTTCCGGTTGGTGTTCTGAGCTGGCTTTCTCAATAAGATCGGACCACCACAGGTCACGGCCTTCCTGCCACTCCGTTTTACCACCGGTACGTTTGAGGACGACCACATGTTCAACGGTTTTTACGTTTGGATTTTTCAGCGCATCATCCACGTTCTTTTTCAGTGGGATAGCGCGTCCGGCGCGAACGCCTTCGTCGGCGGTGATCACCAGGCGTGAATTGGAGTCGATAATACGTCCGGCGACGGCTTCCGGTGAGAAACCACCGAAGATGACAGAATGCACGGCCCCAATGCGGGCACAGGCCAGCATGGCAACCGCAGCTTCTGGCACCATCGGCATATAAATGGCCACCACGTCACCTTTTTTAATGCCTAAATCCAGTAGCGTATTGGCGAAACGGCAGACATCGCGATGCAACTCGCGATAGGTAATGTTTTTGCTTTGGGTAGCGTCATCGCCTTCCCAGATAATGGCGGTACGATCGCCGTTTGCCTGCAGATGGCGGTCAAGGCAGTTTGCGGCCAGGTTCAGGGTGCCGTCTTCGTACCATTTAATAGACACGTTGCCTGGTGCGAAGGAGGTGTTCTTCACCTGGCTGTACGGCTTGATCCAATCAAGAATCTTTCCTTGCTCGCCCCAAAATGTGTCGGGTTCGTTAACGGATTGCTGGTATTTCTCTGCGTACTGCTCCGGATTTATCAGGCAACGATCCGCAATGTTTGCGGGAATAGCGTGTTTATGTATTTGGCTCATGGCTTTTGTTCTCCTTGTAGGATGTTAATAATATGTCTCATAAACGTTAAATGTAGGGGCTTTGAGAGTTTTGTTTAGTATTTGCGCGGCAGATCACGCAATAAACGAATTGTGCAAATTAGCGACAAACTGAATTTTGAAGGGAACTAGCAAAAATTGATTAAATCTCGCGATAACATGCAGTTATCTAAAGGATAGTTGAAAAGGTGATCTGTCTCTGAATTAGACAAAAGAGTGAGAGATTAGAGGGGTGTTATAACTCTAAAGTGGTATTTTACATACACTTACAATTGATTAAAAACAACATTTTCAGTGTGGTTTCTTGTTACAAATAGGGTGGAGCAATGTCATGACAGTATTCGTGTGGTTGCTGTTGTGGAAAACAATAAAAGAACCGCCATTGCAGATAATGGCGTCATCTGGATGAGACCCCTATGGCAAGGATAAAATCACGCGTACGCCGTTTCTTCAGCCTGTTATTACCTTTATTATTTATTTCTGCTGTTCACGCTGAACAAACTTCTGTACCTGCAAAAACCGTCACCGTTGAAGCGAAGAATGAAACCTTCGCACCTCAGCATCCCGATCAATATCTCTCCTGGAAAGCCACGTCTGAGCAATCAGCCCGTGAAGATGCACTGGCAGAAGATCCGCGTCTGGTGATCCTGTGGGCGGGATACCCATTCTCGCGCGATTACAACAAACCGCGGGGACACGCGTATGCCGTGACCGATGTCCGTGAAACCTTACGTACCGGCGCACCAAAAACGGCAGAAGATGGTCCGTTGCCGATGGCCTGCTGGAGCTGTAAAAGCCCGGACGTAGCGCGTCTTATCCAGAAAGACGGTGAAGATGGCTACTTCCACGGTAAATGGGCGCGCGGCGGTCCGGAAATTGTTAACAACCTCGGTTGTGCGGATTGCCATAATACCGCGTCACCAGACTTCGCCAAAGGCAAGCCAGAACTGACCCTGTCGCGTCCTTATGCAGAACGCGCGATGGAAGCCATCGGTAAACCGTTTGAGAAAGCCGGTCGCTTTGACCAGCAATCCATGGTCTGCGGCCAGTGCCACGTGGAATACTACTTCGACGGTAAAAACAAAGCCGTTAAGTTCCCGTGGGACGACGGCATGAAAGTCGAGAACATGGAGAAATACTACGACAACATTGCTTTCTCTGACTGGACCAACTCCCTGTCTAAAACGCCGATGCTGAAAGCGCAGCACCCGGAGTATGAAACCTGGAGCGCGGGCATTCACGGCAAGAACAACGTGACCTGTATCGACTGTCACATGCCGAAAGTGCAAAACGCGGAAGGCAAGATCTATACCGACCATAAGATTGGTAACCCGTTCGACAACTTCCCTCAGACCTGCGCGAACTGCCACACCCAGGACAAAGCGTCCCTGCAAAAAGTGGTCGCCGAGCGTAAACAGGCTATTCATGACCTGAAAATCAAAGTTGAAGATCAGCTGGTTCGTGCGCACTTCGAAGCGAAAGCCGCATGGGATGCGGGCGCGACTGAAGCGGAAATGAAGCCGATTCTGGAAGATATCCGTCACGCACAATGGCGTTGGGACCTGTCTATCGCCTCACACGGCATTCATATGCACGCCCCGGAAGAAGGTCTGCGGATGCTGGGTAGCGCAATGGATAAAGCCGCCGACGCGCGTACCAAACTGGTCCGTCTGCTGGCGACCAAAGGCATCACGCATGAAATTCCGTTGCCGGATATCTCGACCAAAGAGAAAGCCCAGGCGGCGATTGGTCTCAACATGCAGCAAATCAATGCTGAGAAGCAGGACTTCATCAAAACGGTGATTCCGCAGTGGGAAGATCAGGCGCGTAAAAACGGTCTGTTAAGCCAATAACCCCATTTCGCCCCGCAAGGGGCGGATAACTCAACGGAGTGAATATGAGCGTATTACGTTCGTTATTAACTGCTGGGGTGCTGGCGTCAGGCTTGTTATGGAGCCTGAGTGGAATCACTGCCACGCCAACGCCGCAGGAGTCGGATCAACGCTGGACGGTTACCCAACAGCGTAATCCGGATGCTGCCTGTCTGGACTGTCACAAGCCGGATACCGAAGGCATGCATGGTAAGCATGCGGAAGTCATCAACCCGAATAACAAACTGCCGGTCACCTGCACTAACTGTCACGGCCAGCCATCACCGAACCACCGTGAAGGGGTGAAAGATGTGATGCGCTTTAATGAGCCGATGTACAACGTGGAGCAGCAGAACAGCGTCTGTATGTCCTGTCACCTGCCTGAGCAGCTGCAAAAAGCGTTCTGGCCGCACGATGTCCATGTAACCAAAGTGGCGTGTGCCAGCTGTCACTCACTGCATCCGAAGCAAGACACGATGCAAACGCTGAGCGATAAAGGACGGATCAAGATTTGCGTCGATTGCCACAGCGATCAGCGTAACAATCCGAACTTTAACCCGGCGTCGATTCCGTTGCTTAAGGAGCATCCATGAGTTGCTCTCGTCGCCAGTTTATCACCGGCGTCGGCGCGCTGGTGGCAGTGAGCGGGACGGCGGGGCGCGTTGTGGCGAAGACGCTGAACATCAACGGCGTGCGTTACGGTATGGTACATGATGAGTCATTATGCATCGGCTGTACGGCCTGTATGGATGCTTGTCGCGAAGTCAACAACGTGCCGGAAGGCGTATCGCGTCTGACGATTATTCGCAGTGAGCCGCAAGGAACGTTTCCTGATGTGAAGTATCGCTTCTTCCGTCACTCGTGCCAGCACTGCGACCACGCTCCCTGCGTTGACGTCTGCCCGACGGGGGCATCGTATCGTGATGCCGCCAGCGGCATTGTGGATGTGAACCCGGACCTTTGCGTTGGCTGCCAGTACTGCATTGCCGCGTGTCCTTATCGCGTGCGCTTTATCCATCCGGTGAGCAAAACGGCGGATAAATGCGATTTCTGCCGGAAAACCAACCTGAAAGCGGGCAAACAGCCCGCCTGCGTTGAGTCATGTCCGACGAAGGCGCTGACGTTTGGTAATCTGGACGATCCCAACAGCGATATCTCCCGTTTGTTGCAGCAGAAAACGACCTACCGTTACAAGCTGGCGTTGGGTACAAAACCGAAGGTCTACCGCGTTCCCTTTAAATTTGGGGAGGTGAGCCAATGACATCCGCTTCTGCATTTCATTTTGAATCACTGGTGTGGGACTGGCCCATTGCCATCTATCTGTTCCTGATAGGTATCTCTGCCGGACTGGTCACGCTGGCGATTCTGCTGCGTCGCTTCCATCCGGAGGCGGGCGGTTCGGACAGCACGCTGCTGCGCACTACGCTGGTGTTAGGGCCGGGGGCGATTATCCTCGGTCTGTTAATTCTGGTGTTCCACCTGACGCGTCCATGGACCTTCTGGAAACTGATGTTCCACTACAGCTTCACTTCGGTGATGTCGATGGGGGTCATGCTGTTCCAGTTGTACATGGTGGTGTTAGTGCTGTGGCTGGCAAAAATCTTTGAAAAAGAGGTAATTGCTCTGCAACAGCGCTGGCTGCCGCGGTTAGGTATCGTGCAGAAAGTATTGACGCTGGTCGCGCCGTTTCATCGCGCGCTTGAGACGTTAATGCTGGTGCTGGCGGTCCTGCTCGGGGCGTACACCGGTTTTCTGCTGTCGGCGCTGAAATCTTACCCGTTCCTGAATAACCCGATCCTGCCGGTGCTGTTCCTGTTCTCTGGGATCTCCTCCGGCGCCGCGGTGGCGCTGATCGCCATGGCGTTACGCCATCGTAGCAACCCGCACAGTACCGAAGCGCACTTTGTGCATCGTATGGAAGTCCCGGTGGTATGGCTGGAGATCTTCCTGCTGGCGGCGTTCTTCGTCGGTCTGGCGCTGGGCGATGACGGCAAAATGCGCGCGCTGGCGGCGGCACTGGGCGGTGGATTCTGGACCTGGTGGTTCTGGCTTGGCGTGGCTGGGCTTGGGCTGATACTGCCGATGCTGCTAAAACCCTGGGCCAACCGCAGTTCGACGTTTCATGGCGTGCTGGCAGTCTGCGGCGCCAGCCTGACCGGCGTACTGCTGCTGCGTTTTTTTATACTCTATGCGGGTCAGCTAACCGTTGCGTAAGGTGATATCTGGACGTTCTCCTTCCTGAAGCCGGTTTTCTGGCGCTGTTATTAAGCCTTGGGGTCAACGTGTTGACCCCGCTTGCCGTGTTGGTGGGTGTCCGCCAGCGCTGGCAAGGGGTGATGCGCCTTGCAACGGTGGGCGTGTGGGCGCAATTTACCCTGCTACTGCTGGCTTTTGCCATTCTGGTATTCTGCTTTTTGACCAGCGACTTTTCGGTGGTCTACGTTGCTCAGCACAGCTACAGTCTGCTGCCGTGGGGATTAAAACTGGCGGCGGTGTGGGGCGGTCATGAAGGATCGCTGCTGCTGTGGGTGCTGTTTCTTTCCGGCTGGAGCGCGCTGTTCGCTTTACGCTATCGGCGTGATACCGACGCGCTGTTTCCGCTGACGCTCAGCGTCCTTTCAATGATAACGGCCCTGCTGCTGCTGTTTGTGGTGGTATGGTCCGATCCGTTTGTGCGTATCTTCCCGCCAGCCATTGAAGGGCGCGACCTTAACCCGATGCTGCAACATCTCGGGTTAATCCTCCATCCACCTCTGCTGTACCTGGGTTACGGTGGTTTGATGGTGGCGGCAGGCGTGGCGCTGGCCTCGCTGCTACGTGGTGACTTTAATGCGCAGAGCGCCTGGGTGTGCTGGCGCTGGGCGCTGCCCGGCTGGTGCGCGCTGACGCTGGGGATTATCCTCGGCTCCTGGTGGGCCTATTGCGAGCTGGGCTGGGGCGGCTGGTGGTTCTGGGACCCGGTTGAAAATGCTTCCTTATTACCCTGGCTTTCCGCCAGCGCGCTGCTGCATAGCCTGTATATCACGCGCCAGCGCGGAATCTTCCGCCACTGGTCGCTGCTACTGGCGATCGTCACGCTGATTTTATCGCTGCTTGGGACGCTGATTGTACGTTCCGGCATTCTCGTTTCGGTGCATGCTTTCGCGTTGGATAACGTCCGCGCCGCGCCGCTGTTTGCGCTGTTTACCGTGTTGAGTCTGGCGTCGCTCGGGCTGTACGCCTGGCGGGGCCAGCAAGTCCGGCAGAATGCGCGTTTTGGCGGTTGGTCACGCGAGATGCTGATTCTGGTTGCGCTGCTGCTCTTTAGTGCGGTGCTGCTGATTGTGTTGATTGGCACGCTCTACCCGATGATTTACGGGCTGTTCGGCTGGGGACGGCTCTCCGTAGGCGCACCGTACTTTAACCGCGCTACGCTGCCCTTTGGCCTGCTGATGCTGCTGGTTATCGTACTGGCAACGGTCAGAAGCCGCAACGTGTCTTTCCGCATCCAGCTTCCGGCACTGCTGGCGCATGCTGGGGTGCTGGTGTTTGCGGCGGGGATCGTCTTTTCCAGCGGTAGCCGTCAGGAGATAAGCCTGAACCTGAGCCCTGGGCAGCAGGTTGAACTGGCGGGTTACATTTTCCGTTTTGAGCGTCTCGACCTGGAAGCCAAAGGTAACTACACCAGTGAAAAAGCGCAGATCACGCTGTGGCACAATGAGAAACGTATTGGCAGCCTGCAACCCGAAAGGCGCTTCTATGCCGCGCGACGTCAACAGATGATGGAGCCGGGGATCCGCTGGAATCTGATGCATGACTGGTACGCGGTAATGGGTGAAAAAACCGGACCTGACCGCTATGCCATGCGTTTGTACGTGCAGACCGGCGTGCGCTGGATTTGGGGTGGGGGACTATTAATGGTCTTTGGCGCGCTGCTGAGCGCATGGCGAGGAAGGAAGCATCCAGAGTTATTGCCTGATGGCGCTGCGCTTATCAGGCCTACGAGTGAAAAGCATGGTAGGCCGGATAAGGCGTTCACGCCGCCATCCGGCAAAACGATGTTACTTGTGGCTTTACTGATTTTTCTACCTTTTACCACCCATGCCCAGGTTGTGGATACCTGGCGCTTTGAAAATCCGCAACAGCAGGAACAAGCGCTGTCCATTGCCAGCCAGCTTCGCTGCCCACAGTGTCAGAACCAAAACCTACTGGAATCCAATGCGCCGGTAGCGGTCAGTATGCGCCATCAGGTTTATAGCATGGTGGCGGAAGGGAAAAGCGAAGCTGAGATCACGACATGGATGACCGAGCGTTACGGTGACTTCGTTCGTTATAATCCGCCGCTGAATGAGCAAACGCTGCTGCTGTGGGCGTTGCCGTGCCTGCTGTTATTGCTGGTAGGTGTGGTGGTCTGGCGAGTGAGAAGACGTCAGCATACGGAGGCAGGTGAACAATGAACCAGTCCGAACCGCTGTTACGCCCAATGCCTGTGAAGCGGCTGACCGCTGCGGCGGTGCTGATGGTTGTGGCCTGCATTGGAGGCTACTTGTTGACGCCAAAATGGCAGGCGGTTCGTCAGGAGCAGACGCGGCTGGCGGACCCTTTACATGCTTTCTCCGATGAGAATGTTCAGGAAAAACAGTTGCTTTTGCTGCAATCGCAGATTCGCGCTAATCCCCAGAACGGCGTGAAATGGGCGCAACTCGGGGAGTACTATCTTTGGCAAAACGCGTATCATAATGCGCTGCTGGCCTACGAGCAGGCGCTGCGTGTCGGCGGTGAAAATGCTGAGATCTATTCAGCGATGGCAACGGTATTGTATTACCAGGCCGGACAACATATGACGCCACCCACTCGCGAGATGATTGATAAGGCTCTGGCGCTGGATCCGGCAGAGGTCACAGCGCTGATGCTGTTAGCCTCAGATGCGTTTATGCAGGCAGACTACGCCCAGGCTATTTCAGTGTGGCAAAAGGTTATGGATTTAAACTCGCCTAGGGTGAACCGGGCACAGCTCGTTGACTCTATTAATATGGCGAAGTTATTGCAGAATCGGCAAAAATAAATTTGTTTTTTTTGTGATTTGTATCATTTGGCCTGTTTAAAAAACAGGCAAACGAACAAATTGGCGAAAAAAACTCACACCATGACTTCTTCATTTTTGAACATATTAAAATTCTTTTATAACAAAAAGTTATTCATCAATACCGCGATAAAATTGCATTTTTATGCATAAAATCAGCAAAAAGCCCTGTTCTTAGAGGGTTGCGCGGAATGCCATGCAGATGATAATGATAATAAGCGTTAAAAAACTCCATAAACGAACGCAACACAATTCATACCCTTTCAGTATGTACTATTCCCACACACCGCATGTGGAATAGCGCTCCATCGAGGAAGTCCGTTGTTATGAAAAATTTGAAAGTCAGCCTGGCATGGCAGATTCTAATCGCCATGGTGCTGGGCATTCTGCTAGGGAGTTACCTGCATTACCATAGTGACAGCCGTGAATGGCTGGTTGTAAACCTGCTGTCACCGGCGGGCGATATCTTTATCCATCTGATCAAAATGATCGTTGTGCCCATTGTCATCTCTACGCTGGTTGTCGGTATCGCCGGAGTCGGTGATGCAAAACAGCTGGGCCGCATTGGCGCCAAAACTATTCTCTATTTCGAAGTGATCACCACCGTGGCGATTATCCTTGGGATCACGCTGGCTAATGTGTTCCAGCCGGGTTCCGGGATTGATATGTCGCAACTGGCGACCGTGGATATTTCGAAATATCAAAGCACGACTGCAGAAGTACAGAGCCACGCGCATGGTTTGATGGGGACAATTTTGTCACTGGTGCCGACCAATATCGTCGCCTCGATGGCAAAAGGCGATATGCTGCCGATTATCTTCTTCTCGGTGCTGTTCGGTTTAGGTTTGTCTTCCCTGCCAGCCACTCACCGCGAGCCGCTGGTTACCGTGTTCCGCTCTATTTCCGAAACCATGTTTAAAGTGACCCACATGGTTATGCGTTATGCGCCAGTCGGCGTTTTCGCGCTGATTGCCGTTACCGTCGCAAACTTCGGTTTTGCCTCCCTGTGGCCGCTGGCGAAGCTGGTGCTGTTGGTGCACTTTGCCATCCTGTTCTTCGCGCTGGTGGTGCTGGGGATTGTCGCGCGTATCTGCGGTTTGAGCATTTGGATCCTGATCCGCATTCTGAAAGACGAGTTGATTCTGGCTTACTCTACCGCCAGCTCCGAGAGCGTACTGCCGCGTATTATCGAGAAGATGGAAGCCTATGGCGCACCGGCTTCAATCACCAGCTTTGTGGTGCCGACCGGCTACTCATTCAACCTTGATGGTTCAACGCTGTACCAGAGTATTGCCGCGATCTTTATTGCGCAGCTGTATGGTATCGACCTGTCGCTGTGGCAGGAAATCGTGCTGGTGTTGACGTTGATGGTGACCTCGAAAGGGATTGCGGGCGTGCCGGGCGTATCATTCGTGGTGCTGCTGGCAACGCTGGGCAGCGTGGGGATCCCGCTGGAAGGCCTGGCGTTTATTGCCGGTGTTGACCGTATCCTCGACATGGCGCGTACCGCGCTGAACGTGGTGGGTAACGCACTGGCGGTGCTGGTTATCTCCAAGTGGGAACACAAATTTGACCGCAAAAAAGCGCTGGCCTATGAGCGCGAAGTATTAGGTAAGTTTGATAAGACTGCCTTGTAGGCCGGATAAGGCAACGCCGCCATCCGGCAACCTGCTCCGGGTTGCCTGATGGCGCTACGCTTATCAGGCCTACAACGACTACCCGTTGGTTAACTTATCAAACTCTTCGCAACCGGTATCGAATCCTTCCGTACAGCTCAGATTCAGCCAGTGCAGTGCCTTCTGTTTATTCTTCACGATAAAACCCTGCTCACCGTTTAAGAACATCATCCCGGCCCAGTATTCGGAATAGCCGGTGCGGGAAATGGCTGAGCTACGCTTGAAATACCACGTCGCTTTCTCATCGTCTGCGGGAATACCCACGCCGTTGGCGTAAATCAGCCCAAGCAGCATTTGCGCGTCGACGGCGGAGTCGTTTTCCAGGTCCTCGGAGGCGTTTTGCAGCAAGGTAATGGCTTTGGGGTAATCGGTGTGTCCAGCCTGAGTGTTGACCAGAATACGCGCCAGCGTAATTTCCCCGGTTTTACTGCCTGCCTGGGTCGCTTTTTCCGCCAGCGTTTTGGCCTGGGGGTAATCCAGACTGACCGGATTAGTAATCTTAATCTGTGCCAGCAATGCGTAAGCATCGGCATCACCATTGTCGGCGGCTTTTTGCGCCCAATATTCCGCTTTACCCAAATCGCCTGAGCTAAACCAGGTATCAGCGAGGAAATATTGTGCACGTCTGTCTCCGGACTCGGCGGCTTTCAAAAACTGACTACCGGGCTCTTCGGCATGGACAAAGCATGTCATTAACACCATCAAGGCGAAAAGTCGTTTCATCTTATATTTAGATTTAGTGTAGGGAATGAACAGTATAGAGAGATTATATGCATAATAAATATCCTCCGGCATAGCCGGAGGTTTTTCTGATGCGCCTATAAGGCTCTGTTACCAGCCGCGCCCTAACAGGCGCATACGATCTGACATTTGCATCAGACTTCGTTACTTACGGCCCGTAAACGGGCTACCCGGATAAGGGATCGATAACTGCTCGCCCATTTTATCCTCTGCAAGCTGGTGCTTTATGTATTCCTGTATCCTTGCTGTGTTCTTACCCACCGTATCTACGTAATACCCACGACACCAGAACTCCCTGTTCCTGTATTTAAACTTCATATCACCAAACTGCTCATACAACATCAGACTGCTTTTACCTTTCAGATAACCCATAAAACCGGATACGCTCATTTTGGGCGGGATTTCCACAAGCATATGGATATGATCTGCACAGCATTCCGCTTCCAGGATCCGCACGTTTTTCCACTCACACAGCTTTCTTAAGATGCTGCCTATCGCCCTACGTTTCTCCCCGTAGAATGCTTGTCTTCGGTATTTGGGCGCAAAAACTATGTGATATTTACAGTTCCATCGGGTGTGCGCTAAGCTCTTTTCGTCCCCCATTGGGACCCCCTTTTGATTTCTTGTTTAACCCTTGCAGTTGCCAGACCGCAAGGTGTTTTAACAAATCAAAAGGGGTTTTAATAACTGGCCCAAAGCTGAAAGCTTTCCGGAACC
>NZ_JAOWHD010000038.1:0-39321 GCF_030332785.1 Citrobacter sp. Cpo069 | reverse complement strand
TCTTCCGGCGCACCACCCCATATCTTCCGCCACCTGCCTCCCTCTTCATCCGCGTATTCCGACCGCGTTTCTCCCCACGTCTCCACATCCTGACGCCAGTGCAGTTTCCCGTCCTCATCCGTCAGCGCCTGCGGCATACCGTTATGGCTGCAGCGGTAGTAGTCCACACGCTGTTTGTCGCCGGTGCCGTAAACCCTCGCCAGCGGCGTGTAACTCCCCGCCCCTTCGTACACGTACACCAGCGACTGTCCGTTGCGGGTCTCCGCCAGTAGCCGGAACCCTTCCCACACAAAGGTCGTCACCTCCTGCGTCCCGGTGACACGCCCGTCATCCGGCGCAGATACCGTCACCTCGCTGCGCTTTTCTGTTCGCCGCCCAAACGGGTCGTGGGTAAAAATCACCCGGTGTCGCGTATTTCCGGCCCCGGTTGCGTCCGGCATGTCCAGCACCGCTTCCGTCATCCGGTGTTCACTGTCATAACCGTAGCGCCACAGGCCACCCGGGCCCGGTTTCTGCACCATCCGGCCGTAAACATCATACCTGCACGCACCATTACCGCACTGCGTCTGCCGGTTATGTGTCAGCGACTGCCCTGCCTGCGGGGCAGTCAGCAGGTTACCTGCCGCATCGTACGTATGATGCGTCACCCCACGAAAACTGGTGTCGTGGCGACAGACGTGGTCACCGTCATCGTAATGGTAGCCCTGATAGCGGTAGTCGCTGATTTGCGTTTCACTCAGCAGGTTGTGGCGGCTGTCGTACTGCCAGTGCCACGCCTCCACCGGCCGCATCCCGTTCTCTTTGCGGTAGATTTCCCGGCGCGCCTGCCGCCCCAGTCGGTCATAACGCGTGCGTGTCGTCAGGCCGCCCTGCGTTCGACTGATTTCCCGGTGCAGGTTGTCACGGGTAAATTCCGTAATCAGCCGCTCATCCAGACTGATACTCAGCGCATGACCGCTGCCGTAATACAGCGTCTTCAGGCTGCGACCATCCGGCAGCTGAACGGATGTCCGGTTACCCAGTTCATCCAGGCTGTAGCTCACCCGGCCAGAGTCGTTCTCCTCCGCCGTCAGCCGGCCGAGCCGGTCATGCTCCAGCAGCACGCGCTGTGCAGGACTCTCTGCTCCCGGCGGATAAAACAGCGCCGCCTGCAGAGTCCCTCCCGTCGTGTACCGGTAGACCGTGTGCCCGTCCGGCGTTTGCTTATCGGTCACTTCCCCGGCTGCGTTATACTGCCAGCGGTGCGTCAGCGCATCCGGCGTGCCGGCCGCCCAGGTTTTACTGACCACCCGGTCACAGACATCGTATTCGTAGCGGGTGATAACACCATCCAGACCCCGCTCTTCCGTCAGATGCCCATTTATGCCGTGGATAAACCGGTACAGCTCACCACTTTCGTTATACAAACGCGTCAGCCGGTTGCGCGCGTCATATTCACGCCGCACGGTATGGCCCAGCGGGTCAGTCACCACGCTCACCCGCCCACAGGCATCATACTGCCAGCGCACCGGATTATTGTGTCCCACCCGGTAGCTTTCCGGCAGCCCCTGTGCCGTCCAGGACAGGCTGGCCGTCCAGTCCTCCGCACCGGAAACCATTTTTAGCCTGCCTGCCGGGCTGTAAACATAGCGGGTACTCTCCCCGGCCGCATCCACCTCCTCGGCCAGCCTGTAAGCCGCATCGTACCGGTACTGCGTTGTTTTCCCGGAACAGTCCTGAACGCTGATAAGCTGCCCACGCTCATTACAGCTAAAGCGTTGTACGCCGCCCTTTTCATCTGTGAATTCGACGACCTGGCCCCATTCATCACGACGGTAATAACAGCACAGCCCGAGTGCATTGATTTCTGCACGCAGACCAAAGTTCGCATCATAAAAATACTGGTGTACGCTTCCCTCCGGCCCGCAGGCCTGAACAGGCAGCGCCCGGTCTTCAAGCCAGCGTGTACAAACGGCCCGGCCCAGCGGGTCGGTCTCCAGAATCATGTTTCCCGCATTATCATAGTGATATGCTCTGCTGGCACCCAACGGGTCGACGGTACGCGAAAGCTGCCCGTCCTCGTTCCACTCATAGCCCCATACCTGCCCGGATTCATCGGTGTACTTCTCCACCAGATAGCGACGATCCCATTCATGCCGGTGCGTTTCGCCACCGCCATGGGTGACGATGGTCACGCCCTGTGTCAGGTCATAACCAATCGTGGCGCTGTCACCTCCGCTGGACTCATAGGCCACCACCCGCCAGCCGTCGCTGAACTTTTTCCACTGATAGCGGTGACGGGCCCCGCCGGGCATCCGGTGCCCTGCCATCAGGGCGTCCGGGGTGTAATCAAATTCACGCAGGCAGACATCATCCGCATCGGTCACACGGTACAGTTCCCCCTGCGGGGTGTAGTCGTAGGACATCAGTAGCCGATGAACCGGCTCGCCACCGGGGGGGGCCGGGGTGAGCATGTGCTCAGTGATCCGGGTCGGACGCTGCGGGGAGTGTAAGTCCTGATAATGCAGCACCACCCGCAGGCTTTCCTGGGTATCGGTAATCGCCTGCAGGCGATCCTGTTCGTCATAATGGAGCCGCAAGCCATTGCCATAATTATCCGACAGCAGGTGCAGGCGCAGTTGCGAGGGCGCTGACGGGTGCGGAAGATAGAGCCGCCAGGTGGCGCCGTCCAGATCACCAATCACCACCATGCCCTGTTCGCTCTGCGCAAATAACAGTCCTTCATCGGGACTGAATCCTGCCTCACCCGGCGGGGGACAGACAAAACGGAGTTCGCGTCCCCCTTCATCATGGAAGCAGGCGTATTCCTCCTCCCTGACCACGCGGGTTTCAAATGCGGTGCGCCAGCCGCGACCAAAGAGCCCTTCATGCGGGTTACGGCTGTTGTAGATGCGCTGCCAGATGAGAGGGAAACGGGCCGGGAGCTCAAAATCACAGTCCTCTTCCCCGCTCAGAACCTTCGCGCCCGTCGCGGCATGTACCGGATTCCACAGTGCCCGCACAGATTCGCCAATCTTACTGGCAAGCATTGCCGCCGCCATCCCCATTATCATGCAGGGAAGCTGTTTCAGTAGCTTAGTGGGGCGGCACGTCAGGACGGAAAGCGCGAGCAGCGCGGTTTCCACGCCGGGTGATTTGCCGCTATGAATAGGGCGAACCACAACCGGTTTACCCCCGATGATGACGTTGGGAGAGACCACCGTGGAAACGGTGCCGCCGCAGGTTGTCCGGTCTCCGGTGCGGACGGCAGGCAGACCATTGATACTGACCTGAGAGGAGCCTTCGGCCATAAACTGTATCGGGTTCGGTGGGTGTTTTTCGCATAGCACCACATCATGCTCAGCTTCCACCACCCCGCCTGACGGCCCGGCCACGACAGGGTTAATCAACTCACCCAGCAGTTCGCTGCCATAGCTGAACAGTGCAGACACCCCGTTCAGCACTTTCATCCCTGTGGACATCCGGGCGTCCTCTTCTTCCCGCCGCGTCTTCTCTTCCGCCTCCATTTTTTCCCGCGTGGCGTTTTCGGCGGCGGTCATCAGACGCCCCGCAGCTCTGGCGGCAGGCAGACCATTGGTCTGCACATTTAAAGAACCTGTCGCAATTTTCCCCTGCGGTGACGGGGGGGAGATAAAGTTTGCCGCGCCCTGAGCAATATCGCCGACAACCTCAGAAGCACCCGATAACGAAACTGTCAGCCCTCCGACAATGCCCGCGGCTGTACAGGTTGTTGCGGCGACTGACGCTGCCGCAACCGTCGCAGCTGACACGCCTGCAGCAGTTGCCGCCGCGGCGGCAAGAGGGGCTGCAGCAGCAACCACGACGACCCCAACAGCAACGCAAATAGCCGCTTCAAAAGCTCCCTCCAGTATATCGGCCAGAATACTGGTATGAATGATGTCGTCGCCCAGACGGGCGGCGTTCGGATTGCTCATGGCAAAACGTCCTCTGTCTGATCTCAGTCCCTGTCCAGCGTATTTTTAACCTGCAGCCAGAACCGTTCGTCCTCTTCGCTAAAGGTATTCAGTGCGGTGCAGGTCAGCATCAGCAGCCGCCGTTCTGGCATCAGTACGGCCAGCTGGCGCTGGCAACAAAAATAAGGTTCACGAAGATATGTAGCCGTCGTTTCCCGGGCGGGACAGTCAGGCAATAAAGGCAACGTTAATGTGACGGGTGGCGTCTGTTGATAGTTATCGATCTGTGCAGCCACCTGTGCCCACTGGAATACCAGTTCGTCATCAAACGACCTGTCCCCGGCAATAACTGCGCGGGTGATCACCAGTGAGGTGTGGGTGCGGGTATTGCGAATAACCTGCATCGTGCAGTCAAGCCAGTCTTCTCCGGTCAGCGCCAGATGGCCTTCATTCATGCGGTAAATGGCGTTCATTTTCCGCCCCCCGTCTCTTCGGGGAATAATCCCTGTATAATGCTGGTTAAGTCTTTTTTATGGTTTTTACCGACAACGCCAATAGCCGGGGCGGGCTCTTCCGGATTCAGGCCCAGCATAGCTGTGCCTGTCGTAATGAGACTGTTACCCTCAGCCACGATGTTAAACGCCTTGCCCTTAAGGTTAATCACGCCCCCGGCATGCAACTCCAGTGCACTCTCCCCACATTCCAGCCGGATCATGGAACCTGAGCCGATGACCACATTTCCCGCGCTTTGCATTATCCTGTCGCCGCCGTTAAAACAGGTCACATCGGTTTTGACATTCACTTCCTGAAACTGCCGAATATTGAGCAGCTGGTGCCCGTCAATTTTGACATCTTCGTTGGCGGTCACGACTTTCAGCCGGTTATTGCCCACTACCAGACTCTGGTTACGAATGATCGCCGTACCCTGATCGTTGAGTACCGTCGTCTTCATGTCCTTCTGCGCATGCATCGACAACAGTTCCTGACCTGTTTTATCCTCGAACATCAGCTCGTTATACCCGCTACCTTTATAGGTTTTCGAGCGGATGGTCATCTGCGTCTTCGTCCCCGGCAGACCGCCCGGCGGCGGGTTATCCGCATGGTACGTCCGCCCCATGATGATTGGCTGGTCAGGGTCCCCGTTCAGGAAGTCCACTATCACCTCCTGTCCCACCCGCGGTATCGCCAGGTTGCCGAACCCCGGTCCCGCCCACGCCTGCACCACCCGTATCCAGCACGAGCTGTCCTGGTTCGCCGGGTTATACCGGTCCCAGTTAAACTTCACCCGCACCCGGCCATGTTCGTCACAGAAGATTTCCTCCCCCTCCGGGCCGGTAACAGTGGCTGACTGCGGGCCGTCCACTGACGGCTTTTCCATTGGCCGGGGCCGCCACGTCCTGTCCGCCGGTATCACCGTAAAATCATTCTCAAGGGTGGTCCCTGAACCGGAACGCCCCGCCACCGCCTGCGGCTGTTTCCCCTGCAAATCGCTGCTCACCACCTGCCATTCACGGTTCAGGCCCGCCTGCGGATGTTCCGTCAGCTGAATACGCCGCCCCGGCCATATTGCCGGAGAACGACTTTTTCCCTGCGCCTCTTCGGCATTATTGCGCCAGCCCTCCACCTGCCAGCGGGCGAAGTTCTGCCCGTGGTCGTCCTTGAAGCGCCCCGGATAATCAAACACTTCATACTGTGTACGCTGATAATCCTGGTTCTGCCCCTGCTGCTCAAAGCGGCCCGCCCAGCCGGGGCGTTTAAAGGTGTAGTCCTTGCCAATGACAGAAGAGGGGCGTATCTGTGCGCTGTGGCGGAACTGGCTGATGCACGGCGTGCTCACTTCGGTCCGGGTATTCGGGTTCCACGGGATGTCAAACACCTCCGGCAGAAAGCGCACCGTGTCACACAGCACCAGACTCTGGTCGTCGCTGTCAGGCGAGTGCTCTTCGTAGAAGAACAGTCCTTCCTCCGCCGCCATCCGCGCCAGAAAGTCATAATCCGTTTCACCGTACTGCACGCAGAATTCCCGCGCCGGATGCGCCTCACTGAACAGCGGACTCCAGTCCGTCACCCCGTTTTCCTGCAATATCGTCCCCAGAATGCTTTTAATGTCCTCATTCTGAAAAATACGGGAGTTCTGCCGCAGGGAGGCACGCCACACCGGTGGCCGGACAATCATGCTGTACAGCATCTGGTGTCCGTCGTTTTCACCCTGCTCAAACCAGGTCACAATACCGTTCACCCGGCGCTGTATCTCCGTGCCCTGCCAGATTTTAAGATGGGCTGTTTTTTCCAGTACCTGAGAGAAATCAATGCTGAGAAGCTGCTGGCTGACCAGCGAAATATTGAGGGTGAACAACGAGGAAAGGGACTGCTCCAGGTGAAAGGACGCCACGGCCAGCGCATCCGGTGGCAGGTCGTCCACCTCCAGTGTGAAACGTAATCCTGTAGACATAAAAAAACTCCTGGGATAAAGCAGTAAACACACTCATATCGAAAGCTATTGTGAGTGATTTTTATTTACTATTTCGAGTGTTAACCTTTTTATATGCAAGCCGAATAAATTCATCATGAGAATATTTAAAAAACAACTTAATGAATCATTAAAAAACATATAGATTACGTTATATAATGACGTTGAGCATAATTATAAAAACACAATCTTTTCATTCACTAAATCAATGGAATCATTGCAATACAGACTTTTAAAAATCGGATTCACAGAACAAAAGGAAACAATATTAAGTATATGAATAAATGCCATCTATATATACAATGCTACCGCCACACCATGATTATCTATCTGCACCCTGGCAGCATACTCTTATTATATTTTATTCAACATACTTCGTATTATTTTCAGAATTCATAAATAAACCCGGCGCTTATGCTAACCGGGTTTATTAAAGAGCAAGAAAATGTATAACGTAGTCAGCCGCTAATCTGCTCCATCGCCTGCAGAATACGTTTATCGGAGATCGGATACGGCGTACCAAGCTGCTGGGCAAAATAGCTGACGCGCAGCTCTTCTATCATCCAGCGGATCTCTTTGACATCGGCATCTTGACGGCGTGCGGGAGGCAGTTTATTGAACCACTGCTGCCAGGCCTGCTGCACACTGTCCACTTTCAGCATCTGTGCACGGTCACGGTGCGGGTCGATAGCCAGTTTTTCCAGACGTTTTTCAATAGCCTGCAAATAACGCAACGTATCACCCAGACGTTTGAAACCATTGCCGGTAACAAAGCCACGATACACCAGTCCGCCCATTTGCGATTTGATATCCGCGAGACCCAGCGCCATGGTCATATCCACACGCCCTTTCAGACGTTTATTGATATTAAACACTGCGGTCAGGATCTGTTCGACCTGCTTCGCAATCTCCACCACCGTATCGTTCAGTTCAGCCCGCACTTTTTCATGCAGCGCGGTAAAGCCTTCTTCAGTCCACACCGGGCCACCGTTGGCGTCAATTAACTGATCCACACCGCAGGAGATACAGTCGTCAATCAAATCCAGAACTTTACCGTATGGGTTAAAGTACAGCCCCAGCTTGGCTTTATTGGGCAGCTTCTCATGCAAATATTTGATTGGCGAAGGAATATTCAGCAGCAACAGGCGGCGTAAACCGCACCACATCGCCTGCTGTTGTTCCAACGGATTATCAAACAGTTTGATGGCAACGCTGTCACGCTCATCGACCAGCGCCGGCCACGCTTTCACCTTATAGTTACCGCGCTTTTGTTCGTAACTTTCCGGAAGTTGACCGAAGCTCCAGATGTGCAACCCACTCTGTTCGATGCCGTCATCGGCCACCGCAGACAATGTTTCCTGAACTTTACCCTTCAGCGCATCCTTCAAATCTTGCAGCGAACGCCCTTCCTGTAGCTTCTTATTTTTATCATCCACCACCCGGAAGGTGATTTTTAGGTGATCGGGCACCTGATCCCAGTGCCAGTCTTCACGGTCAACGGTAACGCCGGTCATGCGGCGCAGTTCACGCTCCAGCGAGTCCAGCAGCGGCAGTTCCAGCGGTGTGACGCGGCCTAAAAACGCTTCCGCATAGTTCGGCGCGGGCACAAAGTTGCGTCGTACCGGTTTTGGTAACGACTTAATCAGGGCAATCACCAGTTCGCGGCGCAGCCCCGGGATTTGCCATTCAAAACCGCTCTCTTCGATCTGATTAAGCAGCGGGAGTGGAATATGTACGGTCACACCGTCCGCATCGGCTCCAGGTTCGAACTGGTAGCTCAGGCGCAGCTTAAGGTTACCCTGATGCCAGAAGTTCGGATAATCCAGCTTACTGATTTTCTCCGCACCCTCTTTGATGAGCATGCTCTTTTCAAAGTTGAGCAGATCCGGGGTTTCACGGCTGACCTTTTTCCACCAGCTATCAAAGTGACGAGCAGAAACCACGTCATGGCTGATGCGTTGGTCGTAAAACTCAAACAGCGTCTCATCATCGACCAGAATGTCGCGACGGCGTGATTTGTGTTCTAACTCTTCCACTTCAGCCCGTAACTTCAGATTGTCACGGAAAAACGCATGGCGCGTTTGCCAGTCGCCTTCCACCAGCGCATGACGAATGAACAGTTCACGCGACAACGCGGGATCGATCTGGCTGTAATTTACCTTACGGGCCGCAACAATCGGTAAGCCGTAGACAGTGACTTTTTCTGTCGCCATCACAGCACCCTGCGCGCGTTCCCAGTGCGGTTCACTGTATGAACGTTTGATCAGATGCTGGGCTACCGGTTCCACCCATTCGGGATCGATACGCGCGGCAATACGTCCCCACAGGCGGCTGGTTTCCACCAGCTCGGCGACCATCGTCCACTTCGGCGGTTTTTTGAATAAACCTGAACCCGGGAAGATCGAGAAGCGAGCGTTACGCGCCCCGGTAAACTCCTGTTTATCGGTATCTTTCATCCCGATGTGCGACAGTAAACCGGTCAGCAACGCGACGTGGATCTCCCGATATTCAGCGGGTTCGCTGTTGACCGGAATACCCAACTCTTTCACCACCTGGCGCAGTTGCGTGTAGATATCCTGCCACTCACGCACGCGCAGGTAGTTCAGAAAATCAAGTTTGCACTGGCGACGGAACTGGTTTGACGACAGCGCTTTTTGCTGCTCGCCGAGATAGTTCCACAGGTTCACAAATGCAAGAAAATCAGACTCTTTGTCATGGAAGCGGCGGTGCTTCTCGTCGGAAGCTTGCTGCTTGTCCATCGGGCGCTCGCGCGGATCCTGAATGGACAGCGCTGAGGTGATGATCATCGCTTCGCGCACACAACCATGTTTTTGTGCTTCCAGCACCATTCGCGCCAGCCGTGGGTCTACCGGAAGTTGCGACAGTTGACGGCCCAACGGCGTTAACTTGTATGCGGTTGCCTGTTCGTCGGTGGTTATCGCCCCCAGCTCTTCGAGCAGGCGTACACCGTCCTGAATATTGCGCTTATCCGGCGCTTCAACAAACGGGAACGCCGCGATATCGCCCAGCCCCAACGCGGTCATCTGCAAAATAACGGATGCCAGGTTGGTACGCAGGATCTCCGGGTCGGTAAACTCCGGGCGCGACAGGAAATCGTCTTCGGAATACAGACGAATACAGATCCCTTCCGAAACACGACCGCAGCGACCTTTACGCTGGTTAGCAGAGGCCTGCGACACCGGTTCAATCGGCAAGCGCTGAACTTTAGTGCGGTAACTGTAACGGCTGATACGCGCGGTGCCCGGGTCAATTACGTATTTGATTCCCGGAACGGTCAGCGACGTTTCCGCCACGTTGGTCGCCAGCACGATACGGCGACCGCTGTGCGACTGGAACACGCGGTTCTGTTCGCTGTTTGAAAGACGCGCATACAGCGGTAGCACTTCGGTATGGCGCAAATCCAGCTTATTCAGCGCATCGGCGGTATCGCGAATTTCACGTTCGCCGCTCATGAAGATCAGAATGTCGCCAGGCCCTTCACGCCCCAGTTCATCTACGGCATCAAAAATTGCCTGCAGTTGGTCACGCTCAGTGTCATCTGCATCTTCAACAATTGGACGATAGCGCACTTCCACCGGATACGTTCGGCCGGAGACTTCGATAATCGGCGCGTTATTGAAATGCTTTGAAAAACGTTCAGGATCGATGGTCGCCGAAGTGATGATAATTTTTAGATCCGGGCGACGCGGTAGAAGTTCTTTCAGATAGCCGAGTAGAAAATCGATATTCAGACTGCGTTCATGCGCTTCATCGATGATGATGGTGTCGTACTGCATTAGCAGCCGATCCTGTTGGATTTCTGCCAGCAGGATACCGTCCGTCATCAGCTTGACCATGGTGTTATCACTGACATGATCGCTGAAACGTACCTTATAACCGATACAGCCGCCCGGCTCGGTCTGCAGCTCTTCCGCAATACGGTTCGCCACGGTGCGCGCCGCCAGACGACGCGGCTGGGTATGGCCTATCAGCCCTTTTACCCCGCGCCCCAGTTCCATACATATTTTGGGTAACTGGGTGGTTTTCCCCGAACCGGTCTCACCGGCGACAATCACCACCTGATGGTCGCGAATAGCCTCCAGAATATCCTGTTTTTTCTGGCTGACGGGCAGGTTTTCCGGGTAGCTAATTTCCGGACGCGCCGCTTCACGCAGCACAACTTTACCGGCTGCCAGCTCAATCTCTTTCGCCATCTCCTGGTAAATGGCCTGTTGTGCATCAGGATTTTTAACCTTCTTCACACCGTGCAGGCGGCGGGCAAAACGCTGTCTGTCACGCAGCATCAGTGAGTCCAGCTGTTGCTGCAACATGTTGAAGGTTAATTTTTGTTGTTCTGTCATAGCGTTAAAAGGCAGTGCTCTGCCGGGTTAAATCTCTTTTAGATGATGGGTATAGAGTACCACATCGGCGCTTTTCATGTGTTGTTCAATAATTTCGAACATAGGATTCGATATATTGCGCTATCACTGCGACAGGATTGTGAATAAAGTGTCAACAAGCAACGGGGCACTACCCCTTCAAACACATAAAAGGAAACACCCATGAGCAAGGTATTAGTTCTTAAATCCAGTATTCTGGCAGGGTACTCTCAGTCTGGTCAGTTGTCTGATTATTTTGTTGAACAGTGGCGTGAAAAGCACTCTGCTGATGAAATCACTGTCCGCGACCTGGCTGCAAATCCTGTACCGGTACTGGATGGCGAACTGGTGGGTGCGATGCGCCCGAGCGATACACCGCTGACACCGCGTCAGCAAGAAGCGCTGGCGCTTTCCGATGAGCTGATTGCTGAGCTGAAAGCGCATGATGTGATTGTTATCGCCGCGCCGATGTACAACTTCAACATCCCAACGCAGCTGAAAAACTACTTTGACCTGATTGCCCGTGCAGGTGTGACTTTCCGTTATACCGAGAAAGGCCCGGAAGGTCTGGTGACAGGTAAACGCGCGGTGGTGCTGACCAGCCGTGGTGGTATCCATAAAGACACACCAACCGACCTGATCACGCCGTACCTGAACGTATTCCTGGGCTTTATCGGCATCACCGACGTGAACGTCGTCTTTGCGGAAGGCATTGCGTACGGTCCGGAAGTGGCCACCAAAGCGCAGTCCGATGCGAAAGCCGCTATCGACAGCGTGGTAGCTGCCTGATAATTCCCCCTCTCACCATCCGGTGGGAGGGTTTCTCCGACACTTACTTCTTTCCCTGCATCTGTATCTGTTTGCCGTGAATGCGATTAATATCACGCCAGATGGTTGCATAATCCCTGCATTTCGCCAGATTCTCTTCCCAGCAATGAAGCAAAAATTGTTCAGGCTCCGCGACATCCCGGCTTAACAGCTTGAATACCCAACGATTCCAGACATACCACTTGAGAAGCCACATGATTTCATCCCACGACGCGACCGGTGTTGGACTATACCAGCATCCATTTTATGCCGTGTGGCAACTATTGCGATGTCGATGAATAATCCAGCGTCGTGTCCCTCTGGCTGTGTGAAAAAGCGATTTACTCTTTTCTCAACCACTTACCATTAATACCCTGCACATACTCTCCCGGTTTAGCGCGAGCAACCAGCTTTTGCCCGGCCATTTTCGCCACTTCATCTGGCGGAATATTATTGCTATCAGCCAGTTGCTGATAGCTGGCGTTACGCGCTTTATTAATCTCACTCACCAGCGCCTGCGTTTCGGCATCGGTTTTCAATGCAACCAGATAGCCATTGAGCGTTTCCCCTACTCGCCCCTGAGTTCTGGCTTCATTCAGGGTCAATGCCCACGCATTGCTGCAGAGTAAACTCAGGACGACCAGCGCCACTGCAAACTGTTTTCTCATCATGACCTCAGAACAAATCGCTGCGCGATTTCAATAAACTTTCGACGTCTTTATCAACTTTGATATGGATCTCATGCTCGATTTTGACGTTCATATTAATGGTGATGGGCTCTTTTGGCGCAGCCACTTCGATTCTGGGAGTACACCCTACCAGCAGAGATGAAGTCAGCAGACCCAGCATGGCAGCTATCGTTTTCATTGTTGTTCCTCACATTCCTTGCCTTCCGGGCAATGGGTTTCCGGCAGCGCTGCATTTTGTTCAAGCCATGCCTGTAAATTGTCGCCAAAACGCAAACTGCGCCATAGCGTAAAGACGTTTTCCTCGTGGGTATAATTCAAATTAACCGTACCTACTTTGCCATCTACCCGACTATTGCCAGTCACGGTTGACTGCATGGTTAAGACACCGAGGTTATCCAGATTTATTTTCGTCCACGAATGGCTTATTTCCATATAACGCAGCCAGTTAATGGCCGCCCCCGCCGCCATGTTATCTTTGACGACCGCATCCGCTGTGTCCTTATCAATACGCAACGTCATCGGTCCTGGATTAGTCAACCAGCCGTCTTTTATGATCCATTTTTCGTTATCCAGCCATAATGGCAACGCGCCACTGACCGGGCCAGACATGGCGAACTGTTTGGGGTTAACCGCACTGATAAGCTCGCTGGAAGAGATATTCTGCACCCGCAATAAGGCCGGGTCGTGCTGCGGCATCCGCAGTTGCTGCATGATGATTTTGCCACCCAGCAGGTCGGCACTGACATCGCTCAACAGTAACGGGTTGTTTTCACTCCAGGGGTACGCCCCCTGCAGATCGGCGGCGATATTCTTCACCGTCACCTGATTCACCACTTCCGCAATACGCAGTGAAATAGGTCCACGCGTACCCAGTTGCCATGCGCCTTCACTAAACCGGAAAGGCAATACAAAATCGACACCGTTGATTTGGTTATCGGGCATCCAGGCGCTACCGCCTTTTAACACCCCATGACCGCCTGCTTCAAAGCCCTGCTCCGGGGCTGCCGAAAATGCGACCTGCGCATACAGATCACCTTCACGTAGCTTCATTTTCCAGTCAGGTGGAACCAGAGGTTGGAATACGGTGAGCGATTGTTTTGGCCACCATGCCTGTCCGCGCAGACGGATACCGTCCCAACGACCATTCAGCTGTACGGGCCCAATCGCCCCCGCGTGAAGCTGGCCTTTGAACTGGAAAATTGTCGGATCGCTACCTTCCACGCTGAACTTCAGCGTCGATGGTGGTAACACGCTTCCCCCGGTGAAGGTGGTGTTCCCTGCGTCCAGCGACAGCGCGCCGCTAAATGTCGGTTTGGTTGCATCCCGTACCCAAACTATCGGTTCGTCCATCACCAGACGCGGATTTTCCACCTTCATCGTGCCGTATTGCAGATGATCAAATCCGGTAGAAAGATCAAATAGCTTCAGGGTGTTGTCATGCCATTCTCCCTTACCCGCTACGTCCCAACGGGCATGCATCGGCGTAAAGCTGCCTTCCCCCCAATATCGCCACTGCCAACGACCGGCATCAGGAAGAAAATCATTTGCCAGGCCATCCAGATGCAGTTCAAAGCCCCCCATCTGGTTTTCATGCGCACGTAAAATAGCCTGCAGACGCCCATCCACACCACGTTGCGTGACTTTTACGCCTGCCAGCGGCCAGCGAATCTCGTCAATATCCAGCGAATCAATCACCCTCCCACGTGAGCGCAGCAGCGCTCCTGGCTCAAAAGCCAATTGCGGATCGTTCAGACTTCCAGTGAGTCTGGCGGGTAATTTCGCGTAGAAGATCAGATCGCCCTGTTTCGCTTCACCGGTCAACTGTAGCGGCATATCGCTACTATCCATGCCAAGCTTACCCGGCCCCAGCGTTAATACGGCATTTCCTTTACCGGCGTCGCCATGCGTCAGAACGTTCAGACGCCCGCTCACCACCGCGTTTTCCAGTCCGGCCTGCCAGTTTTCAACTTTTATGCCCAACCGCCCGCTTAACGGGAATCCCTGATAAGGCCAGTTCCAGCGTCCGTCGCTGATGGTCAGTTGCTGGCGTGTTATTTCCCACGGAAGGTCCAGCAGCGGATCGGCATTATCACGCGCCATGACAATCAGTTGTCCGCTGTTTTCTTGCCACTCCAGTTCGGCGTCCACAAGCGTAGGCTCTTGCGGCAGACTTAACGTCGCAACCGCATGACCGCTTACCGGTAGTCCATCGGGCACCAGTGGCATAGTAAATTCACCGACCAGTTTTACCAGCGGCTGGCCTTCAAATGCCGCAACATCCAGCTCCGTTACCGTGAGGTTTTGCCCGTGCAAACGCCCCTGAAATTTAACTTTTTCACCCTGGTAACGCAGCTGTTGAGTAGAGGGAGTGAGCGAGAGTGACAGTTTTCCCTGCCATTCCTGCCATGGAGAAAGAATAAGTTTGTCGATGTTAATCCAGGTATTGGGCAGCATTGACTGCCATTCAGCCAGCGTTTTAGGCGCTGCTGGCGACGGCTCTGCCTGCGGCAATTTGGCCAGGCAAGCTGAATCCAACTCAATGGTCCCGACATTCAGCGACCAGCGGCTGGGGTGAGACAGATCCGCCTGAGTGATGCGTGCTAGTGGGCAATCTTCAACAAGATAGCGGAGTTCAGGTATATGCAACCCATGCCGTGTCAGCCGCGGGCTCTCATCCAGCGCGATGCGTGTTCCAACGGGTAACCAGATACCCACCAACGTAGGCACCCACAGGCCAAGCGTCATCACTAGCGTCAGCGGCACGAGAATCAATAATAAGAGGAGTGCCAGAACGGCTTTATATTTACCCTTCATGGGTAGTTAATATCCTGATTTAGCAAAAATTTAAGCCGGTTTAGGCCTGTATTGTGGCATGTTTAACTGGATATGCCCACATTAAGGATAGATAACCGATTTCTAGGCACGCTGTTACACGTGCCGTCTGGGATATTAAGATTCAGACTCAATGAGGCCTAAGTTGTCCATCGCTATGTTTAGGTCCGATACGACCTGCTTCTATCAGAATTTCCTCAATGAGTTCTTCGAGGCACTCCCTACCATGATGATCGCAGACCAGATGTACCTGCCGGGAAATCTCATCAGGTTTCATACCATCGCATAATGCCGCCTTAAGCATTAGGGTGGCCCATCGTTTTGCTTCAGAGTGAGTCAGCATAACCCCTCCCGATAATTGCTACCTGTATAAGCGTAGCTGTCCGGATGTGATTCGGCTGGCTTTTTACCTGCCGCGATATTCGGGGGGTGAGTTGGATAGAAAAATATCCAGTTGTTGAAATTGTGTAACCTGCCCACACTAACAACAGATGCGCTGACATTATTCATTACGCCTATGACTATCAATAACTTTTTAGATTTTGTAAAATAATTTGAATTGGATTAATGTGACGTCAAAATCACTGGAGAAAGTCTTATGAAACTCGCCATCTATAGTACAAAACAGTACGACAAGAAGTATCTGCAGCAGGTTAACGAGGCTTTTGGTTTTGAACTTGAATTCTTTGACTTTCTGTTGACGGAAAAAACAGCGAAAACCGCCCATGGCTGTGAAGCTGTGTGCATTTTCGTCAACGACGATGGCAGCCGCCCCGTTCTGGAAGAACTGAAAAAGCATGGCGTGAAATACATTGCGCTGCGTTGTGCCGGGTTCAATAACGTCGATCTCGACGCAGCAAAAGAGCTGGGTCTGCAGGTGGTGCGTGTTCCAGCTTATTCACCAGAGGCCGTCGCTGAGCATGCGATTGGCATGATGATGACGCTGAATCGCCGAATTCACCGCGCCTACCAGCGTACCCGTGATGCCAATTTCTCTCTTGAGGGGCTGACCGGTTTTACTATGTATGGCAAAACCGCTGGGGTGATCGGTACCGGTAAAATCGGTATTGCTGCACTGCGGATCCTGAAAGGTTTTGGTATGCGTCTGCTGGCGTTCGATCCTTACCCGAGCGCTGCTGCGCTGGAGCTAGGCGTTGAATATGTCGATCTTAAAACGCTGTTTGCCGAGTCAGATGTCATCTCTCTGCACTGCCCGTTAACACCGGAGAATTATCATCTGCTCAATCACGAAGCCTTTGAACAGATGAAAAACGGCGTGATGGTCATTAACACCAGTCGTGGTGCATTGATCGACTCACAAGCCGCTATCGATGCGCTGAAAAACCAGAAAATTGGTTCTCTGGGTATGGACGTGTATGAGAACGAACGCGATCTGTTCTTTGAAGATAAATCCAATGACGTCATTCAGGATGATGTGTTCCGTCGTCTGTCAGCCTGTCATAACGTGTTGTTCACCGGACATCAGGCGTTCCTGACAGCTGAAGCGTTGACCAGTATTTCTGAGACTACGCTACAGAATCTGGCCCAAATCTCCAAAGGCGAGACCTGTCCAAACGCCCTCTTCTAATTCCTGTGCTCCCCTGGCGTCAGGGGAGCATTTTCAGATAATCACCGATGATAAAACAGTCAGTATCATTATTATATTGAATGTATTCCCGTCACAAACGTAGAGAAATTTAATGAAGAAAGTTGTCACGTTGATTGCGCTCAGCATGCTGATGGCTGGCTGTGTGAGCAATGGAAAAGTTTCCGTCAATCGCGAACAGTTGCAGCATCACCGCTTCGTTTTGCAAAGCGTGAATGGTAAAGCCGTCACCACCACCAACAACCCACCTGAGTTAAGTTTTGGCGAAAACATGACGGTATCAGGAAAGATGTGTAATCAATTCCACGGTCAGGGCAAGCTGTCCGACGGTGAGTTGAAGGTAAAAGATATGGCGATGACGCGTATGATGTGCGCCGATCCACAGCTTAACGCGCTCGACGGGATCGTCAGAGAAATGTTTAAGCAAGGCGCACAGGTCGATCTAACTGCTGACCAGTTAACGCTGGCGACAGCAGAACAAACACTGACGTATAAACTCGCGGATTTAATGTAGGAAACGTGGTGGCTTAATAGCTCCCACAACTTCCGGCGGCAAGCGACTGCTCACTACAGCGTTTGCCGTTGGGTAGCGCACACATCCCGATAGCAGAACCATCCAGTTGACGAGCAACAGAGAGCGAACCGCCAATCATGGCGCAATTAGCTTCTCCTGAACTGGACATTGCTGCCTTCATGCCCGGTGCGACATGCGCGGCGGTTGCCTGCTGAACAGGTTCGCTGCTACAAGCCGATAATAATAACGCGGCACATCCTACCCAAAACGCTGCGCGCATCTTACTCCCCTCTGAATATTAACCAAACGACACAGCCATAAATAATAGGCAGCGGAAACACCGCCGTCGAGAGGCAAAATACGCATTTATGCGTACTGTTTACATTTTCTGGCAATTTTTTGCCTGCTCCTTTGATCAAACCATTCATTCTGTTTATTCCAGGGACACAAAAGCGAAAATCTGTCTTTAGCGCTTTTGCTAAAATAGAACGATAACTACAGGACTCGCCGCTGTTACGCGTGTCCCTCTTTTTGCGCAATGTAAGGGTGTCAGTATGATCACAATTGACGGTAATGGTGCGGTTGCTTCAGTCGCATTTCGTACCAGCGAGGTTATCGCCATCTACCCGATTACGCCCAGTTCGACGATGGCTGAGCAGGCAGATGCCTGGGCCGGGAACGGGCTTAAGAACGTGTGGGGGGATACCCCTCGCGTCGTAGAAATGCAGTCAGAAGGCGGTGCGATCGCAACCGTTCATGGCGCGTTGCAGACCGGTGCGCTCTCTACGTCGTTTACCTCATCGCAGGGCCTGTTGCTGATGATCCCAACGCTGTACAAACTGGCCGGTCAGTTGACCCCGTTTGTACTGCACGTTGCGGCTCGTACAATTGCTACTCACGCATTATCGATCTTTGGCGATCATTCCGACGTGATGGCGGTGCGCCAGACAGGATGTGCGATGCTGTGTGCCAGCAGCGTTCAGGAGGCACAGGACTTTGCGCTGATTTCGCAAATAGCCACCCTGAAAAGCCGGGTTCCGTTTATTCATTTCTTTGATGGTTTCCGTACATCCCATGAAATCAATAAAATTGTGCCACTGGCCGACGACACGATCCTCGGACTGATGCCGCAGGCGGAAATCGATGCTCATCGCGCTCGGGCGCTTAATCCTGAGCATCCGGTTATTCGCGGTACGTCTGCGAATCCGGACACCTATTTCCAGTCACGCGAGGCAACAAACCCGTGGTACAACGCGGTTTACGATCATGTAGAGCAGGCGATGAACGATTTCGCCGCAGCGACAGGTCGCCAGTACCAGCCATTTGAATATTACGGCCATCCTCAGGCTGAGCGCGTCATTATCTTAATGGGCTCGGCGATTGGAACCTGCGAAGAAGTCGTTGAAGAACTGCTGGCGCATGGCGAGAAAGTCGGCGTTCTGAAAGTGCGTCTGTTCCGTCCATTCTCTGCCAGACATTTACTGCGCGCGCTGCCGGAAACCGTACGCAGCATCGCCGTTCTTGATCGCACCAAAGAACCAGGCGCACAGGCGGAACCGTTGTATCTGGACGTAATGACCGCGTTAGCAGAAGCCTTTAACTGTGGCGAGCGAGAAACGCTGCCGCGCGTGATTGGCGGACGTTATGGCCTTTCTTCCAAAGAGTTCGGTCCAGACTGCGTGATGGCAGTCTTTAATGAGCTGAGCAGCGCGAAGCCGAAACCTCGCTTTACGGTCGGTATCTATGATGATGTCACCAACTTGTCGCTACCGTTACCGGAAAACACCCTGCCCGGTACGGCTAAGCTCGAAGCGCTGTTTTACGGGCTGGGCAGCGACGGTAGCGTGTCAGCCACCAAAAACAATATCAAAATTATTGGTAACTCGACGCCATGGTATGCGCAGGGTTATTTCGTCTACGACTCGAAAAAAGCAGGCGGTCTGACGGTTTCCCACCTGCGCGTTAGCGAGCAGCCTATTCGATCAGCGTATCTGGTTTCACAAGCCGATTTTGTTGGCTGTCACCAGCTGCAATTTATCGATAAGTATCAGATGGCCGAGCGCCTGAAACCAGGCGGTATTTTCCTGCTTAATACGCCATACAGTGTGGATGAAGTCTGGGGTCGTCTACCACAGGAAGTTCAGGCGGTACTGAATCAGAAGAAAGCCCGATTCTACGTGATTAATGCGGCCAAAATCGCCCGCGAATGCGGTCTGGCAGCGCGTATTAACACCGTTATGCAAATGGCCTTCTTCCATTTGACGCAAATCTTACCCGGCGACAGCGCGTTGGCTGAATTGCAGGGGGCGATTGCGAAAAGTTACAGCAGTAAAGGACAGGACCTTGTTGAACGTAACTGGCAGGCT
Organism: Citrobacter sp. Cpo069; assembly: GCF_030332785.1. Taxonomy (NCBI): domain Bacteria; kingdom Pseudomonadati; phylum Pseudomonadota; class Gammaproteobacteria; order Enterobacterales; family Enterobacteriaceae; genus Citrobacter; species Citrobacter sp. Cpo069. The sequence continues at coordinate 19,744 of NZ_JAOWHD010000038.1, read as the reverse complement.
CTGGCCCTGGCGCGCGAATCCGTCGCCGAAGTAGCACTCCAGCCGGTTGATCCGCACAGCGCAAACCGACCACCGGTGGTTTCTGATGCCGCACCTGATTTCGTGAAAACCGTCACCGCGGCAATGCTCGCCGGTCTGGGTGATGCCCTCCCCGTATCAGCGTTGCCGCCAGACGGCACCTGGCCAATGGGCACCACGCGTTGGGAAAAACGTAATATCGCCGAAGAGATCCCCATCTGGAAGGAAGAATTGTGTACCCAGTGTAACCACTGCGTTGCCGCGTGCCCGCACTCGGCAATCCGCGCCAAAGTGGTTTCACCTGAAGCGATGGAAAACGCCCCTGCCAGTCTGCATTCTTTGGATGTGAAATCACGCGATATGCGCGGTCAGAAGTATGTCCTGCAGGTTGCACCAGAAGATTGCACTGGCTGTAATCTGTGTGTCGAAGTTTGCCCGGCAAAAGATCGCCAAAACCCGGAAATCAAGGCCATCAATATGATGTCGCGCCTTGAGCATGTTGAAGAAGAAAAAGTTAACTATGACTTCTTCCTCAATCTGCCGGAGATCGACCGCAGCAAGCTTGAACGCATTGATATCCGTACCTCGCAGTTAATCACTCCGCTGTTTGAATATTCCGGCGCCTGTTCTGGTTGTGGTGAAACGCCGTATATCAAACTGCTTACGCAGCTGTATGGCGACCGCATGCTGATCGCTAACGCGACCGGCTGTTCATCGATTTATGGCGGTAACCTCCCTTCAACGCCGTATACGACCGATGCCAATGGTCGTGGACCTGCGTGGGCAAACTCTCTGTTCGAAGATAACGCCGAGTTTGGTCTGGGCTTCCGCCTGACGGTGGATCAACACCGTGTGCGCGTCATGCGTTTGCTGGAGCAGTTTGCGGATAATATTCCGTCTGAACTGAATGACGCCCTGCATGCTGAAGCGACGCCAGAAGTACGCCGTGAGCAAGTTGCTGCGCTGCGCCAGCATCTGAAAGATGTCGAAGGTGCACAGCAACTGTTAACCGATGCCGACGCGCTGGTCGAGAAGTCCATCTGGCTGATTGGCGGTGACGGCTGGGCTTACGATATTGGTTTTGGCGGGTTGGATCACGTCCTGAGTCTCACCGAGAACGTCAATATTCTGGTACTGGATACCCAGTGTTACTCCAACACGGGTGGACAAGCGTCGAAAGCCACGCCGCTTGGGGCGGTTACCAAGTTTGGTGAGCATGGCAAGCGCAAGGCTCGCAAAGATCTTGGCGTCAGCATGATGATGTACGGACATGTTTATGTCGCACAGATTTCTCTGGGCGCCCAGTTGAATCAGACGGTCAAAGCTATCCAGGAAGCTGAATCCTACCCCGGCCCGTCGCTGATTATCGCGTATAGCCCATGTGAGGAGCATGGCTATGACCTCGCACTAAGCCACGATCAGATGCGTCAACTCACGGCTACCGGATTCTGGCCGCTGTACCGCTTTGACCCACGCCGAGCAGACGAAGGTAAGCTGCCGCTGGCGCTCGACTCGCGCCCACCGTCAGATGCGCTGGCCGAAACATTGCTTAACGAGCAGCGTTTCCGCCGCCTGAACGCCCAACAGCCAGAAGTTGCAGAACAGCTGTGGAAGGATGCAACGGCTGATTTGCAAAAACGCTACGACTTCCTGGCCCAACTGGCAGGCAAAGCGGAAAAGAGCGGTACCGAATAATACGTTTTTCTCAGTATTAGCCCGGAACCAAAAAAAAAGCCCGAACAGTTGTTCGGGCTTGTCAATTTATTCGCTGGCTAATTAATAAGTGTCATCAATATACCAACGAAAAATAAAACGTGACAATAAAGGCATATAACACGCGCAGAATAGCCCAACAAAATTCAATTGTATAATTTTTATTTTATATATATTTTACAAACTCATTCACGGCAATTATCACTATTTCCGTAGAATTATTTGTTTAAGGTTTTACTTAAGACGTAACAATTCATATTTATCTCTTTACGGAACTTCTCCTTTAGCATGCTTTTACTCCCTACATGGGTGGTCACAGGTTAATAAAAAAACTAAAGGATTATTTCAATGAACAGAAAAGTACTGGCTCTCGTAATTCCTGCCCTGCTGGCTGCAGGCGCAGCTCACGCTGCTGAAGTTTATAATAAAGACGGCAACAAATTAGATCTCTATGGCAAAGTAGACGGCCTGCATTATTTCTCTGACGACGCTAACAGCGATGGCGATCAGACTTATATGCGTATGGGCTTCAAAGGCGAAACACAGGTTAATGATATGATCACCGGTTATGGCCAGTGGGAATATCAGGTTCAGGCCAACGGCACCGAAGGTGATAAAGGCGACTCCTGGACTCGTCTGGCATTCGCAGGTATTAAAGTCGGCGACTACGGTTCATTCGACTACGGCCGTAACTACGGCGTAATGTACGACGTTGAAGGCTGGACCGATATGCTGCCAGAATTCGGTGGCGACTCTTACACCAAAGCTGACAACTTCATGACCGGTCGTGCAAACGGTGTTGCAACCTACCGTAATACTGACTTCTTTGGTTTGGTTGACGGTCTGAACGTTGCGCTGCAGTACCAGGGCGCGAACGAAAATCAGTCACCAGAGCAGGAAGGCACCAATAACGGTGGCGCCGATCGTAACATGAAGAACTCCAACGGTGACGGCTTCGGTATCTCCTCTACCTATGATTTGGGTATGGGCGTAAGCTTCGGTGCAGCGTACACCTCTTCTGACCGTACTAATGAGCAGGTTAACGATTCTACCGCTGGTGGCGATAAGGCTGACGCATGGACTGCCGGCCTGAAATACGACGCCAACAATATCTACCTGGCAACCATGTACTCCGAAACCCGCAATATGACCCCGTATGGTGGTTCAGACGGTAGCGATAATACTATTGCCAACAAAACGCAGAACTTTGAAGTGACTGCACAATACCAGTTCGACTTCGGTCTGCGTCCGGAAGTTTCTTTCCTGATGTCTAAAGGTAAGGATTTGACTATGCCTGGTACTGCTGCAAGCCCAGCAGGAACAAGCGGCGACAAAGATCTGGTTAAATATGCTTCCGTAGGCGCTACTTACTACTTCAACAAAAACTTCTCCACCTATGTTGATTACAAAATCAACCTGCTGGACGAAGACGACAGCTTCTACACTCGCAATGACATCTCTACCGATGACACTGTAGCACTGGGTATGGTTTACCAGTTCTAAATTCGTAAGCCCGCTGGCAACGGCGGGCTATCCTTATTTTCTGTGTAACTCTGTTTTATCTCATTCGAAACATTATATCTGTTGCGTTAAAACACATCTCTGATAGATGATATCTTGCATTAAGGTCTGTAGTAGAGGATACCTGCAATGAATCATCATCCTGTAAAATCATCCCGTATTGCATCCGTCGGCTATGACGAATCCTCTTGCACGCTAGAAATTCGCTTTCACCAGTTGGCTACCCTGCAATATCAGCAGGTCCCTGCCCGTATTTTTCGTGATTTCCTGATCGTGGTCTCTAAAGGCCGATTTTACGATGGGGTAATAAAAGGAAAATTTCCTGAAATCAAAATAAAGTGATGCCAAAATGTGATCGTTGTCATTGTACATAAAGTGCCATTACGCGGTAAGCTTTACGTGGATACTTAAACAGGAGGTTTTATGAACAGAACGATTCTTGTACCCATCGATATTTCAGACTCAGAATTAACTCAACGCGTTATTGCCCATGTTGAAGCAGAAGCAAAGATCGACGATGCGCAGGTTCATTTTTTGACCGTTATTCCGTCCTTGCCCTATTACGCTTCCCTGGGACTGGCCTACTCGGCAGAGTTACCGGCCATGGACGATCTGAAAGCCGAAGCGAAATCTCAACTGGAAGAGATTATCAAGAAGTTCAATATCCCAACGGACAGAGTGCACGTTCATGTCGCAGAAGGTGCGCCGAAAGATAAGATTCTGGAGATCGCCAAAAAATTACCGGCCGATATGGTCATTATTGCCTCACACCGACCTGACATCACCACCTACCTGCTGGGCTCTAACGCCGCGGCTGTAGTGCGTCACGCGGAGTGTTCGGTACTGGTAGTCCGCTAAGCTGTCTGGCCCGCACATCGCTGCGGGCTTTTTGTTTCTCCCTCATTTTCCCCACGATTCCTGATCGAAGCATACAAGGCCATTTCAGTATCGCTATGTCGTGACATCATTACGCCCTCTCTTGAAACCCGGATAAAAACAGAGTATAAATACTGTATATACATCCAGCAAAAAGAGCGATAAGCAATGTTCGTGGAACTCGTTTATGACAAAAGGAATTTTGATGGTCTGCCCGGTGCAAAAGATATCATTCTGGGCGAGTTAACTAAGAGGGTTCACCGGATCTTCCCCGATGCTGATGTTCGGGTTAAACCGATGATGACACTGCCGGCGATCAATACTGACGCCAGCAAGCATGAGAAAGAACAGATAAGCCGAACTGTGCAGGAAATGTTTGAAGAGGCTGATATGTGGCTGGTTTCAGATTAAACGCCTTGAACCGTCATATTGCTTAAGTACCATCCGCTGTGACTGGCAATCATTCAATACTCGCACTATCGGATGTTTGCCGGTTGGCCGCAGCCATGCTCTTGCATACGGCATGGTTGCGGCAGTTCGCCACACCCTGCGTTTTTCGCTCCCTGACATTGCTCGTTGATAGTTCAGAACTGAATTATCTGGCGGTGAACTGCTCCACAATTTTCTTCAGCGCTTCAATATCTGCTTTCAGCTGATTAATTGCTTCCTGTCCGGGACCATGTACCTTTATTCAATCGTTCGGTTCACAGTTTATTCTGGTCTGGTCACGAAGAGCAAAAATCTTACTACTCTATGAGTAACATCGGTGCCAGATAGAACTCAGCTGTAAAACGTGCTGGTATTCGTCGCCGTAATCCGTACCATACGCGGCATACTTTTGCCTGCTGGCAGTAATCGGCTGGAGCGAACCCATCATTTATAGCTAATCAGATGGGGCATGAAAACGCGCAAATAGTGTACGACGTCTACAGTACATGGATTGAAGAAATGAATGACGATCGGGTTGCAATGTTGAATAGCCAACTAGCCCTGTGATTGAAGTTTGCCCATTACATGCCCCTTTTGGTTTTTGAGAACGGTAAGAATGCAAGATAATCAACAAGTTACAAAGAAAGAACAATACAACCTGAACAAACTGCAAAAACGTCTGCGTCGTAACGTGGGCGAAGCCATTGCCGATTTCAATATGATCGAAGACGGCGATCGCATTATGGTGTGCCTTTCCGGCGGGAAAGACAGCTATACCATGCTGGAGATCCTGCGTAATTTGCAGCAAAGCGCCCCGATCAGTTTTTCCTTAGTTGCGGTTAACCTCGATCAAAAACAACCCGGTTTCCCGGAGCACATTCTGCCAGAGTATCTGGAACAGCTGGGCGTTGAGTATAAAATTGTTGAAGAAAACACCTACGGGATCGTCAAAGACAAAATCCCAGAAGGCAAAACGACCTGCTCGCTCTGCTCCCGCCTGCGTCGCGGCATTCTGTACCGTACGGCAACCGAATTAGGAGCCACCAAGATTGCGCTCGGCCACCATCGCGACGACATCCTGCAAACGCTGTTTTTAAACATGTTCTACGGCGGGAAAATGAAAGGCATGCCGCCGAAGCTGATGAGTGATGACGGTAAGCACATCGTGATCCGCCCGCTGGCTTACTGCCGTGAGAAAGATATCGAGCGTTTCTCCGAAGCGAAAGGTTTCCCGATTATTCCGTGCAATCTGTGCGGCTCACAGCCTAACCTACAGCGTCAGGTCATTGCTGACATGCTGCGTGACTGGGACAAACGCTATCCAGGCCGCATTGAAACCATGTTCAGTGCGATGCAAAACGTTGTACCTTCACATCTGAGCGATATCAATCTGTTCGATTTTAAAGGCATTAAGCACGGTTCAGAGGTTGTGGACGGCGGGGATTTAGCGTTCGATCGTGAAGAGATCCCGCTGCAGCCTGCGGGCTGGCAGCCAGAAGAAGATGATGCTCAACTGGATGAGTTACGCCTGAACGTGGTGGAAGTGAAGTAAGCGTCTGTCAGGCCTACAACGCGCATAAGCGCCTGTAGGCCTGATAAGCGGAGCGCCATCAGGCGCCCCAACGGGTAGTTATTTCAATAACCGGACCCGGCAAGTCTTGCCTTTAATCTTACCGTTTTGTAATTGCTTCCACGCCTTATGCGCTATGTTCTGGCGAACGGCGACATAGACGTGTGCCGGATGAACGGCAATTTTGCCGATATCAGCGCCATCCAGACCAATATCACCGGTCAGAGCCCCCAGAACATCACCAGGGCGCATTTTCGCTTTTTTACCACCATCAATGCATAATGTCGCCATCTCTGCTTCCAGCGGCAGGATTGAGCCGTTAGCTGGCGCAGTTAGCCAGTTCAGCTTCAGTTGCAGCATTTCAGAAAGAATGTTGGCACGCTGCGCTTCTTCCGGCGCACAGAAGCTAATCGCCAGACCGCTGTTGCCGGCACGCGCGGTACGTCCGATACGATGGACGTGGACTTCCGGATCCCACGCCAGTTCGAAGTTAACTACCAGCTCAAGTGATTTGATATCCAGGCCACGTGCGGCCACATCGGTTGCGACCAGGACGCGCGCGCTACCGTTGGCAAAACGAACCAGCGTCTGATCGCGATCGCGCTGTTCCAGGTCGCCATGTAATGACAGTGCGCTTTGCCCTGCCGCATTCAGTGCATCACAAACGGCCTGACAATCTTTTTTGGTGTTACAGAAAACCACGCACGATGCGGGTTGATGCTGGCTGAGTAGCTTTTGCAGCAGCGGAATTTTTCCGTGGCTGGAGGTTTCGAAAAACTGCTGTTCAATCGCCGGTAACGCATCGACCGTATCAATTTCAATCGTTAATGGATTTTGCTGTACCCGGCCACTGATAGCAGCAATGGCTTCCGGCCAGGTTGCGGAAAACAGCAAAGTCTGACGTGACGCAGGCGCAAAGCGAATGACATCATCAATCGCATCGCTAAAGCCCATATCCAGCATGCGGTCGGCTTCATCCATAACCAGCGTATTCAGGGCATCCAGAGAAACGGTGCCTTTTTGCAGGTGGTCAAGTAAACGACCCGGTGTGGCAACAATAATATGTGGTGCATGTTGCAGGGAGTCACGCTGTGCGCCAAAGGGTTGCCCACCGCACAACGTTAAGATCTTGGTGTTTGGCAGGAAGCGCGCTAAACGACGCAGTTCACCCGCCACCTGGTCGGCAAGCTCGCGCGTTGGGCACAACACCAGAGACTGCGTCTGAAACAGCGCGGCATCAATATGCTGTAATAGCCCAAGACCAAAAGCAGCCGTTTTGCCACTGCCGGTTTTAGCCTGCACGCGAACATCTTTACCCGCCAGGATTGCCGGTAACGCAGCAGCCTGAACAGGCGTCATTTCAAGATAGCCCAGCTCGTTAAGATTCTCGAGTTGAGCAGCAGGTAAAACATTCAGGGTTGAAAAAGCGGTCACAATTTAATCTCGCGGTAAAAACTCACATTCAGCAGGCGCGTATCCTCGCAGATCTGTGCCCGTGATGCGACAATTTAATCGGTTCTTCATCCGGCGGCGGATCCGGCATGGGCTGCGGACGAGGTATGGGATCGGGAATGGGAACCGGATCGGTCGGTAGCGAATCAGTGTTCAACGTTGCAATCAGACAGGTCATATACCCCTCCAGTCATTCAGGTTGACTCTTTTAGGGTAGACGCTGATTTCCTGCAGGCAAAAAAAAAGCCGACTAATCTAAGTCGGCGTCGTACGAATCAATTGTGCTATGCAGTAATTCAAAAAAGGAAGTAAGACAATATGGAGCGCAACGCCCATCGCTTGACGTTGCATTCACCTGCGAGAGAGATATTGCCCCGAATAGGTAGATGGTTTATTGACTTCGCTCAAAAATCAGGACGTTTTCATGCGCAAAAGCCACTAAAAAACGTTGTTGTTACAACCATTTACTACGGTGCAACCATAAAGTAACACCACCAATCAGGACCACTAACAGAATACAAAAAAGTGAGAAACCAAACTGCCAACCACCGCCGGGGATACCGCCGAGGTTAACGCCGAAAAGCCCAGTTAAAAATGTGCTGGGAAGAAAAACCATTGCCATCAATGACATTGTATACGTTCGGCGAGCCAGAGACTCCTGCATCACCTGCGCAATTTCATCCGCCATAATACCGGTCCGGGCAATACAGGCGTCTATTTCATCCAGCCCTCTCCCCAGCCTGTCAGCGATATCCTGCATCCGTCTCCGATGGTCGTCGGTCATCCAGGGTAAACGTTCACTCGCCAGACGGGCATAGACATCACGCTGTGGTGCCATATAACGGCGCATCACAATTAGCTGCTTACGCAGTAAAGCCAAAAAACCACGCGGTGGGATCTGCTGATCGAGCAGGTTATCTTCCAGATCAATAATCTTGTCGTGCAGCTGTTCGATAAATTCGCTGGCATGGTCGGTTAGCGCATCACAAACATCCACCAGCCAACTGCCACAATCAGCCGCTCCTGTCCCTTCCTGGAGATCGCTGACCACATCATCCAGTGCCAGCACTTTGCGCTGACGGGTTGAGACAATCAGACGTTCATCCATATATAAACGCATCGCTACAAGTTGGTCAGGACGCTCGTCGGTGCTGCCGTTAATACAGCGCAGTGTAATCAGCGTACCTTCCCCGACTCTACTGACGCGTGGGCGTGTACTTTCGCCTGCCAGCGCATCACGCACATTGTTGGGAAGAAGAGGTGTTGTCGCCAACCATTGGGCGCTTTCAGGATGGGTATAATTAAGATGTAGCCAGCAGGGATGCTGACTATCAATTACATCATTATCGCTCAGCGGTTTTACGCCACCTCGACCATCCAGCAGCCAGGCAAACACGGCATCCGGCACATTAACATCCTTTCCCTTAATGGCTTCCACAGCCCCTCCACAAACATTCAGCTTTTTTCGTTAGTCTAGCTGTCAGAATATGTTAAGCAATATCTCATTGTCCCATTGTGCTGAAATGATTCATAAAAATATCTGATAATACAAAAAGCGCCGACGATTGCGACGCTTGCATCGAGATGCCCAGTTAAGCCCGCTGCCATCTCGCTGACTCAAGAGCGTTACTTAAGCGAAATTTATGTGTTCGCGACTGGAGATCAATCACCTGGTTTTTCAGGATACCCGAGGAATCAGAAAGCTCATCAACCATAATGGCATTACTTTGGGTTACATTCTCCAGTTCGGCCAGTGCATGAGTAATTCTGATAATTCCTTTCTCCTGCTCCTGTGTAGTGGTTAATATCTCGCCCATCAGTTGGTTTAATTGACCGGCACCACCGACAATATCATGCATATTTTTTTCTGCTTCACGCACAATAGCTGCACCTTGCTGAACATTTTGATGGGTTTGCGCAATCAGCTGCTTAATATTCTTAGCAGCATCCGCACTTCGGTGTGCAAGCATTCTGACCTCACCGGCCACCACGGAAAAACCTTTGCCATGTTCACCGGCCCTCGCCGCTTCCACGGCAGCATTCAATGCCAGAATATTTGTCTGGAATGCGATACCATCAATTAGCGTAATTATTTCCGTCATCTGCTGTGCACATTCGGTGATTGAACGCATATTTGTCGCAACCTGCACCATTAATTCGCCACCCTGAATGGCGCATTGCGTGGCAACTGTTGCCTGGACGCTGGCGATTTGCGTGTTGTCAGCATTATTTCGCGTATTAACGGCTATTTCATCCATATTAGCAGCCGTCTGCATCAATGCTCCGGATTGTTGTTCCGTTTTCACTGAAAGCTCGGCGCTGCGTTCCGCAAGCTGTTCAGAGAGCGCCATCGCCGTTTGTGAGGATGTTCGGATCTCATTAACGAGTGTTGAAATATTACTCGATAAACTATTGATGCCCGGTATTAGTCTACCTGCACAATTATTACCAAACTCTGGAATACTGATCGCCAGATTCCCAGACGTCACTTCCTCAATGCTCCTTTTTACCGTATTGATCGGCATGACCAGGTATTTCGTCATATACCACCATAAGCATAATATAGAAATAACGCTTACCACATTTGTACCAATTATAATTTCCGGCGCGGCCGAGAAAATCATCTCAACAATATTGAGAGCAACTGCCGAAATGAGCAGAAATAAAATAATAAAGGTTCTGACGCTAATATCATTTAACATTTTAGTCCTGTGCACTAAGAAATTATGTAGATATTATTTTTTATAGCACCTGCAATGCAGAATGCCATTGCTCTGCGACGAAAGCTGAACTTTCAATGAGAACCTGCAATCCTTTTACTTAAGGCAAGAAATTACACCATTTATTCCTGTTAGCTCAGTGTTTTATTCCATCAAATGGCTGTGATGGCGCCAGTCATCAGGTTATTGTGATGACAAGCACATGGAGAGCATAAAACACACAGAACTATAAATTTGGTGAATGTTTATATAAGTAATGGCTCGTTATTTTCACTATCTTCCTGTTCCCTCTAATACCAGTGTAAAAACATAAGAACATTCCCGGTTTTATCATGTTAACTGGACAAAACCTGCTAGATTTATTACCACGGTTTTTTTTCGATAGGTAGTATGATGTTGAACGTGTCGTGGGACCCTGTATTGATTGGGATTTCCTTTGTTGTCGCGTTTATTGCCTCTTTTATTGCTCTCGATAGTGCGGGCAAGGTGGCAATCTCCAATCGACGTGAATCAACCTTCTGGCGCCTGTCTGGCGGGGCTACGCTAGGGATGGGTATTTGGTCAATGCATTTTATCGGTATGCTGGCCATGAAAATGAGTATGCCGATCAATTACCATTTTTCGCTCACGGCATTTTCTTTCTTTATTGCGCTCATTTCTGCAACTCTCGCTATTAATATCGCCATTTCCGGTAATACGCTTTCAACAAAACGATTAGTCGTAGCCACTGGAATATTAAGCGCCGGTGTCGTCACCATGCACTACGTTGGCATGTATGCCATCATTGAGCATGTTGCCATCCTATGGAGTCATTCGCTGATACTGCTCTCAGTGATGATTGCCATCGTTGCATCTGGTGTAGGTTTGTGGCTGGCGTTTCATTTGCGCCAAAATACCCGTTGAGCCCTGATCAATCGGCTTGTCGCCGCCCTTATTATGGCGCTGGCGATTGCCTCTATGCATTACACCGGGATGGGAGCGGCAACATTCACCCATTTTGGACACACAGTACACAATGGGCTCAGCACACTGGAACTCTCTGTCTGGGTCTGCGCCGTCACGCTGGTTATTTTGGGTATCATGCTGGTGGTGTCGATGGTGGATTCGCAACTGCGTACCTCCCGACTGGCTGACAACTTACATCAACTTAACTGCCAGCTTGAGCATCAGGTCCACTTCGACGCACTTACCGGACTTGCCAATCGCACACAGATAGATGCCTGCTTACAGGCCTGTTTGCAGCATTCCAAACTGCATCAGCATCAATTTGCTCTGGTATTCATCGACCTCGATCGCTTCAAAGTCGTTAACGATACCTGGGGACATCACATCGGCGATCAGTTGCTCATCGCCAGTACGCAGCGAATATACAGCTGCCTTGATGACACCATGACGCTGGCGAGGCTGGGGGGAGATGAGTTTATTCTTCTGGTTCCTGACTGCAATAAAGAGGATATCACCGCTCTGCTGACCCGGATTGCCGCTGCGATTGGTGATCCTTTCACGCTTTTTGGGTACACCATTCGGGTTTCGTTAAGTGCGGGAAGCAGTATTTATCCTGAACATGGTTCCACGTTGCATGAGTTAAAAGTAAAGGCTGATATGGCGATGTATCATGTCAAACAGGCTGGCAGAAACGGTTGGGCTATTTATAGCCCGGAAATGGAAGCTATCGCCGATACACCGCCGACATTTTTACAGGAACTGTCACAAGCACTGGAACACGATCAATTTGAGCTTTGGTACCAACCCAAATACACCGCCGGAGATCATTCCCTGACCGGTTTTGAAGCGTTATTACGCTGGCATCACCCGGAACGCGGCATGCTGTTACCCGCTGAGTTTCTGCCTGCGCTGGAAGAAACAGGCCTTATCATTCCGGTCGGGAAATGGGTTATCCAGCAGGCATGCCAGCAGTTACATCAATGGAAGTTACAGGGCCATGCGGAATGGACCCTCGCCGTTAATCTTTCCCCTTCCCTGTTTGAACAACATGACATCGTTGATGTGGTTTGCAGCGCCCTTGCACAATATCAACTATCACCTGCATATCTCACGCTGGAATTGACTGAAAGTACAGCACTTAAAAATTTAAAACGTAGCGCTGAAGTCTTAAATGCATTTTCAGCTTTAGGGATCACCGTTTCTATTGATGATTTCGGTACCGGTTATTCAAATATATTGATGTTGAAGTCTCTTCCGGCACGGGAATTAAAAATTGACAGAGTATTTGTCAAAGACATCAGCGAGAACAGCAAAAATACAAAGATTGTGTCTACTATTATTGACATAGCCCACTCCATGAATATGCAAGTGGTGGCTGAAGGAATAGAGACCCAGGAGCAGGAAATACTCCTGACCCAGATGGGATGTGGCGTGCTGCAAGGTTTCTTGTTTGCAAAACCGTTGCCTGCGCATCAGATCCATGAATTGATTCCAACGGAAAGTAACATTAAGCAGCAGCGAATCGTACAGTCTTTGTCTCCTCAACAATCAATAACATTATGAGACTGTAATATAAAAAACAGATGCCATTAAACGGGCAACACAGCAGATAAAGATAACGGGATTATCGATGAGCACAACCGAGCTGCATTCACTGGATTTATTAACCCTGCCGGTGTGGATTGTTTCGCCGCATACCGAAGAACTGGTGTTCGCTAATACCGTTGCACGGGAACTGATGCAGGCCCCCTGCTTTTCTCTACTCCGCAAGGGCATATTTTCAACTCATGCCCAAAATGATTTAACCATGTATCTCAGCGATTTGAGAAATCATCACGACATTGTAGAAATCCTTACGGTTTGCCGCGAAGGTGAAGACGTCGCGATGGCCAGCCGCCTGTCCATCCGCTCTCTGCCGGAATCAGGTGACGTTATTCTTTTCGAAGGCATTGAAACACCGACTTCACAAGGTCTGAAAGCGAGCCGTTCAGCGAATTATCAGCGAAAAAAACAGGGATTTTACGCGCGTTTTTTCCAGACTAACTCGGCCCCAATGTTGCTTATCGATCCGTCCCGTGATGGGCTTATCGTTGATGCAAATCTCAGTGCACTAAATTTTTATGGCTATAGCCATGATACGATGTGTCAGAAACATACATGGGAAATCAATACGCTGGGCCGTCATATACTCCCGGTGATGCATGAAATCGCCCATCTTCCCGGTGGCCATAAACCTTTGCATTTTGTGCATAAACTGGCAGACGGCACATCCCGTCACGTACAAACCTACGCCGGGCCAATTGAAATCTACGGTAATAAGCTCATGCTGTGCATTATTCATGATATTACCGAGCAAAAACGGCTGGAACAGGAGCTTGAGCGTGCGGCCCTGCGTGACGCCTTAACGGGATTGCTTAACCGCCGACATTTTTATCAGGTAACCGAGCCGGAACAGACCCACGCGATGTCATTGACACAGGATTACAGCCTGCTGTTGATCGACACCGATCGCTTTAAAAGCATTAACGATCTTTTTGGTCATTTAAAAGGTGATGAGGTACTTTGCGCTCTGGCACGCACACTTGAATCCTGTGCAAGAAAGGATGATCTGATTTTTCGCTGGGGAGGTGAAGAATTTGTGCTGCTGCTGCCGCGAACCTCGTTAGATATTGCCCTCAATCTCGCAGAAGTGATACGGGCGACGGTGGCCAAAGTGACTCTCCCGGGCCTTCCCCGCTTTACCGTCAGCATTGGCGTAGCTCGGCACGAAACAAATGAAAGCATCGATGAGTTATTCAAACGCGTTGACGACGCGTTGTACAAAGCCAAGAACGAAGGCAGGAACAGAGTGCTGGCCGCCTGATGTTTACGTCGTTCAGCGACTGCGTTTAGCGTGACGCTCCCAGTTGTCCTGTTTTGCCTGTGCGGTTTTACGCAATGCCACATAACATGCCCCGCTGCCGCCATGATGCGGCAGTGCGGCGCAGTATGCTTGCACGTCGTCAAATTCCGTCAACCAGCGCGCCACGTAGCTGCGAACAATATTGGCATGGGAGTTATCGTCACGTCCCTTGCCGTGTATCACCAGCACGTTACGCAACCCTTCCTGCTGCGCCTGCAGAATAAAGCTAAAGAGCATCTGGCGACATGTTTCAACAGGTTGGCGAATAAGATTAAGGCTCGCCTGCTGCGGGTATTTTCCGTTTCGCAGCTTGTCGGTCACGCCGTTCTGTAAACCTTCGCGACGAAACTCGAGCGGCACATTCAACGGGACAATATCGAGAAATCCCGTCGAGAGAAAATTATCCAGTTGTAGCGTATCGATACGCGCCGGAGTGCGAAGATTGCGCATGGGCTGCCAGTGCACATCGGCATGGTGTTTCAGCGGTTGAACATCCCCCATTGCGTCAAGAAACAGCGATGCATCATCAAGGTTCATGTTTCATCCTCCAGCGTATTGCGACGGGCATTATCATAACCGCGCACTATTATACCGACAACTATACCGGTAACGGTTTACGGATATTTCCAATAATTAACCGGATCCTCCGCGCTGAACCGATCTACCCACGACAAGTTGATATCCGTTTTTAGGGGTATAGCTGCGACGGTCACTGGCGTGATAATGTGTAGCCTCGCCTGAATGCTGTAATGAGAGAAACGGATGCTTAACTTACTGGAAGACACCATCGACACGCCGCTGGGCCCGCTGTGGGTTATTTGTGATGAGCAATTTCGCCTGCGCGCAGTGGAATGGGATCAGCACAGCGATCGCATGGAACAATTGCTTGATATTCATTACCGTACAGAAGGTTATCAGCGCATTACCGCCAAAAATCCTGGTGGATTAAGCGATAAACTCTCTGAGTATTTTGCCGGAAACCTCAGCATAATTGACACGCTGGAAACGGCAACCGCTGGGACGCCTTTCCAGCGTGAAGTCTGGCAAGCATTACGCACTATCCCCTGCGGGCAGGTCATGCATTATGGTCAGTTGGCCGAACAGTTGGGGCGCCCCGGCGCTGCAAGAGCGGTCGGCGCAGCTAATGGCTCCAATCCAGTAAGCATTGTGGTCCCCTGTCATCGCGTCATTGGACGTAACGGCACCATGACCGGATATGCCGGCGGTGTACAACGAAAAGAGTGGTTATTGCGCCACGAAGGTTATTTGCTACTCTAGATTCCAGGCAATTAATGCCTTATTCATCACACTTCCGCATAATGCGACCACAAATTAAGTGTGGTTAATCAAGCAGATACAAACATTCGCTCCAGTTATGCCTGAATTATTCTCTATTGGGAGTAGCTCAGGCTTACGTGCTCACCAAAAAGATGTTAAAATTGACAAATATCAATTACGGCTTGAGCAGACCTATGATCCCGGAAAAGCGAATTATACGGCGCATTCAGTCTGGCGGTTGTGCTATCCATTGCCAG
The DNA here is from genome assembly GCF_030332785.1 of Citrobacter sp. Cpo069. NCBI lineage: Bacteria > Pseudomonadati > Pseudomonadota > Gammaproteobacteria > Enterobacterales > Enterobacteriaceae > Citrobacter > Citrobacter sp. Cpo069. The sequence goes on along the minus strand of NZ_JAOWHD010000038.1, from coordinate 4,063 downwards.
GATTGCAGCATCAGCCAGCTTTGCATCCCGTTCACACTTAACGAGCATGAGCTTGACCAGCTCGATAACATCATCGAGCGCAAAAAGCCTATCCAAAAAGGGCAGACGCTCTTTAAAGCAGGTGATGAGCTTAAATCACTCTACGCTATCCGCTCCGGAACGATAAAAAGCTATACCATTACCGAACAAGGCGATGAGCAAATTACCGGTTTCCATCTGGCGGGTGACCTGGTAGGTTTTGACGCCATTGGCAGCGGCCATCACCCGAGCTTTGCTCAGGCGTTGGAAACCTCAATGGTATGCGAAATTCCTTTCGAAACCCTTGATGACCTGTCCGGTAAGATGCCGAACCTGCGTCAGCAGATGATGCGTCTGATGAGTGGCGAAATCAAAGGCGACCAGGATATGATCCTGTTGCTGTCGAAGAAAAACGCTGAAGAGCGCCTGGCGGCCTTTATCTACAATCTGTCTCGTCGCTTCGCCCAGCGTGGGTTCTCGCCTCGTGAATTCCGCCTGACCATGACCCGTGGCGACATTGGTAACTACCTCGGTCTGACAGTTGAAACCATCAGCCGCCTGCTGGGTCGTTTCCAGAAAAGCGGCATGCTGGCGGTGAAAGGCAAATATATCACTATTGAGAACAGCGACGCGCTGGCAGTTCTTGCCGGCCACACGCGTAACGTTGCGTAATATTTCCGCAAGCCTCTCTGTTATCCTTCTGTCAAATCGCTAAATTTTCCCGATTTATTGATCTGGCAGGAGGTTATTCCCTGTTTCAATCTACATTATTGGGTTACTCTTTTAGTTACAAACTGCGATGACAGTTGTAAGGAGACCCTGTATGGCTATATATAAAAATATGCTGGTCGTCATCGACCCTAACCAGGACGATCAACCAGCATTACGGCGAGCTGTTTATTTGCATCAACGGATTGGTGGCAAAATTAAAGCCTTTTTGCCGATCTATGACTTTTCCTATGAAATGACTACCCTGCTGTCGCCCGATGAGCGTACGGCAATGCGTCAGGGGGTCATCAGCCAGCGAACTGCATGGATACGTGAACAAGCGAAATACTACATCGAAGCAGGGATCCCTCTGGATATTAAAGTGGTCTGGCATAACCGACCCTTTGAAGCCATCATCCAGGAAGTCATCAGCGCCAGGCATGACCTGGTCCTCAAGATGGCGCACCAACACGACCGCCTCGAAGCCGTAATATTTACGCCAACCGACTGGCATTTATTGCGTAAATGTCCAAGTCCGGTATGGATGGTGAAAGACCAGCCATGGCCTGAAGGGGGTAAAGCACTGGTTGCCGTAAACCTCGCCAGTGAAGAGGCTTATCACAACGCGCTCAATGAAAAACTGGTTAAAGAGACGCTACAGCTTGCAGAACAGGTTAACCATACCGAAGTGCATCTGGTTGGCGCCTACCCTGTCACACCAATCAACATCGCGATTGAACTGCCTGAATTTGATCCCAGCGTTTATAACGACGCAATCCGTGGACAGCATCTGCTGGCCATGAAGGCGCTACGCCAAAAATTCAGTATTGATGAGAAAGTGACGCACGTTGAAAAAGGCTTACCTGAAGAGGTCATTCCTGATTTAGCCGAGCACTTGCAGGCGGGTATTGTGGTATTGGGGACCGTCGGACGTACCGGTATTTCTGCTGCGTTTCTTGGTAACACCGCGGAACAGGTTATCGATCATCTACGCTGTGACCTGCTGGTCATCAAGCCGGATGAATATCAGACGCCAGTTGAACTGGACGACGAAGAAGACGATTAACCACACAATGAAATGCCGGATGGCGATATCATCCGGCATTTTAAACGCCTAGTGTTGCTCCTCACCGCCGAGGAAATAGATACCAAGCGGGATAGCCAACAGAATCGTAAACACCATGCTGTAGACACAAATCATTGCAGATTGAATGGCGTACATTGAAGCGGTCCAGTCGGATAGCGGAATGTCATACTGTTCAATAACGCCACCTATCGTCGCTCGCGTCACGACCGACGCTGCGATAATAAACACTCCAAGCAGGCACAACAGAAACTTCCGTCCCTTCGCTGTTTTCAGCTTAGCCATGATCATAGTACTGTCCTTTTGCAGATGAAAACCTTGTTACTTTGCGCTAACAATACCATGACATCAACTGACTGTCTGCTACATAAACCGCATACAGGGTTGACGTCAGCGTTATTTCGCTGAAAATAGCGCTGATTGCATTATTTATCTCTCCTTTTGATTAATGATCTGACCGCCTTAACTGAGTAAAATATCTGGGGATTAGGATGTCAGATGATATTTAGCTAACACGGAGTTGCCAGGAAGAATCATGATCGCTGAACTGTTTATGAATAATGCGTTTAATTTGACGGTAATTCTTAGCTGCTGTGCCGCGCTGGTCCTGATGAGCGTCTGGTATCATCGTGGAGAGCGTCGCTGCAAAGGATTCATATTTCATGCCGCACAATTTTTTGTCTATGCCATTATCATTGGGACGTTTGGCAGCATTGCTAATAACGTTATCGAAAGTTACAGCCTGAAATTTATCTCCCCCAGCGTGGTCGACTTTATCTGCACCTCGTTGATTGCGTTGATCCTGACCATCAAACTTTTTCTGGTGATTAATCAGTTTGAAAAGACGCAGATTAATAAAGGCAGGGATATCACCAGCGCGAGGATCCTGTCGCGTATCATCAAGATTACCATCGTGGTTGCCATCATTTTACTGTATGGCGAACACTTCGGTATGAGCTTATCCGGTCTGTTAACCTTTGGCGGTATTGGCGGTATCGCAGTGGGTATGGCGGGGAAAGATATTCTGAGCAACTTTTTCTCAGGCATTATGCTCTATTTCGACAGACCGTTTAGCATAGGCGATTGGATCCGCTCCCCGGACCGCAATATTGAAGGCACGGTAGCAGAAATTGGCTGGCGAATGACTAAAATAAACACCTTCGACCATCGTCCGTTGTATGTGCCAAACTCGATTTTCTCCTCCATCAGCGTAGAAAACCCAGGGCGCATGACCAACCGGCGAATTAAAACGGTGATCGGGTTACGATATGAGGATGCCGATAAAGTCGGTGCCGTTGTCGAGTCGGTCAGAGAAATGCTGCAAAACCATCCTGGAATAGACCAGAAACAAACTCTGTTGGTCTATTTTAATGAATTTGCCGATTCATCGTTGAATATCATGGTGTATTGCTTCACGAAAACCACCGTCTGGAAGGAATGGCTCGCGGTACAGCAAGACGTTTATTTAAAGATTATCACGATAGTCCAGGCAAACGGCGCCGACTTTGCATTCCCCAGCCAGACGCTGTATATGGATAATCCTGAAGCATCGCCATCGACACACTAACAAAAATAAATATCCTCCGGCATAGCCGGAGGTTTTTCTGATGCGCCTATAAGGCTCTGTTACCAGCCGCGCCCTAACAGGCGCATACGATCTGACATTTGCATCAGACTTCGTTACTTACGGCCCGTAAACGGGCTACCCGGATAAGGGATCGATAACTGCTCGCCCATTTTATCCTCTGCAAGCTGGTGCTTTATGTATTCCTGTATCCTTGCTGTGTTCTTACCCACCGTATCTACGTAATACCCACGACACCAGAACTCCCTGTTCCTGTATTTAAACTTCATATCACCAAACTGCTCATACAACATCAGACTGCTTTTACCTTTCAGATAACCCATAAAACCGGATACGCTCATTTTGGGCGGGATTTCCACAAGCATATGGATATGATCTGCACAGCATTCCGCTTCCAGGATCCGCACGTTTTTCCACTCACACAGCTTTCTTAAGATGCTGCCTATCGCCCTACGTTTCTCCCCGTAGAATGCTTGTCTTCGGTATTTGGGCGCAAAAACTATGTGATATTTACAGTTCCATCGGGTGTGCGCTAAGCTCTTTTCGTCCCCCATTGGGACCCCCTTTTGATTTCTTGTTTAACCCTTGCAGTTGCCAGACCGCAAGGTGTTTTAACAAATCAAAAGGGGTTTTAATAACTGGCCCAAAGCTGAAAGCTTTCCGGAACC